>JBOHJU010000187.1:0-5915 GCA_050728755.1 Methylocella sp. | reverse complement strand
GAACGCAGACTGCCGTCGTGCAATCCCCAGGCGAGGCGAGGCCAATGCTTCCCGAAGGAAAGCGGGTGGTCACATATTTCTCGGACTCGCGGGCAGGCCTGGAGGCGTACATTTCAAGCGAATAGTCACACATTTGTGTCACTCCTTATGTCTCGAGACGGTTGCATCCCCTTCCGTGCGTAGCCCCGCCCCCCGGGTACGCAACTGAAGACCGGGCCGACGTCGGAAATAGGGGATGGTAGCCCCCAAGAAGGACGGGGGAAGCGTGGAAGCCTCTCAGGGCCTGACGGCTCGATCCTGGAGAAAAACGCTAGCGCATGCCGCGCCGGACCGCGCCACATCCGGCGGCCGCCGGATGCTCCACTTAGGCATCGAACGCTCGAAACCAATTAAAGTTTCAAGCCATTCGTGCATTCCAGCATGCTAGCGCAGACTTATGCCGCGTCAAGTCTTTTTGCTGCGGCAAATAATTTTACTGTTGGCCTCGCGCGGCCTTGCCAGCTGTTCGGTGCGCGGGGAGGGAAGTTAACATTCGTTTCTCGCCACCGGCAGATCGGCGCGCGCACCCCATTCCGCCCAGGAGCCATCGTAAAGCGCGACATCGCTCTTTCCAATGCTTGCCAGCGCTAGCAAAAGAATCGCAGCGGTCACGCCAGAGCCGCAAGTGGTGATCACCGGGCGCTCAACATCTACCCCCGCCTGTGCCATGAGGGTTTTGATTTCGTCCTCCGGTTTTAGCTCGCCTGATTGGACCACCGCGCGCCACGGCAGATTGTGACTGCCGGGAATATGGCCCGAGCGCACTCCGGGGCGCGGCTCGGCTGCCGTGCCTGCGAATCGCGCGGCCGCGCGCGCATCGAGGATCTGCTCCGAACCGGCTTCGCATGCGTCCTTCACATTTCCCGCATCGGCGACTGCGGTTTTGTCAAAATTCACGCTGAAGCGCCGGGGCGCGCGGCGCACGAGTCCCGGTTCGAGCGGACGCCCCTCGGCCCGCCATCGCGGCAATCCGCCCGCAAGGATTTTTACGTCTCCCGCGCCGAACACTCGCAAGGTCCACCAGACGCGGGCTCCCCCTTGCAAGTTGGACGCGTCGTAGACGACGAAACGCATACCATCGCCAAGACCGAGGTTTTCCATCGCCTGGGCGAAGCCGGACGGTTGTGGCAGCATATGCGGTAAATTCGTCGTATGATCGGCGATCGCATCGATGTCGAAGAAGACCGCGCCGGGGATATGCGCTTCGAGATATTCCGCCTTGACGTCGCGTTTTTCGCCGGGCAGGAAAAACGTGCCGTCGATGACCGCGACGTCCGGCGCATCCAGATTTTCCGCAAGCCATGTGGTCGAGACGAAAAAACAGTCTTGCGGGGTTCTCGGCATGGCCTTGCTTCTTGCTTCATGTGGCGTTTCGCGCGAGCTGCAGCGTCCAGTTCCGCGGTTCGCAACATATAAGCTGAATCATTTCAGTTTTCCACGCTCATGAGCACGCGTGGATCTGGGCTCTCTTCATCCGCTTCGTCGTCTCGTTCCGGGCAACGGGCGGGCTTTCCAAAAAGGGTCGAAACTTGCAGCGATCTCGCCGAGCGGCGCTAAGCATCGTTGGCGAAAAGGGGTGCCGGTTTCCGGAAAAAATGACGCGAATCCAAACAGTCTTAGCGCTCCTTGCTTGCCGTCGCGCACAAGTTCGGGGGGACGGCTATCCGCCTAAGCCTTGCGTCACGGCGGATCAAAAGAGCGTGAGGTTCTCGATCCGGGCTTTGTCGAAAGCAGCAAACCGTCTAAAGCCAGTTCAGCTAACGTTAGTTTAGCGCGCCGCTTTTTGGGAGGTCACATATGCCGGTTCTGTCCGAAGTTCTGAAGGCCAACGAGATCTACGCCGCGAGTTTCGGCGCCAAATCGCAATTGGCGATGCCGCCGGCGCGGCGATTTGCCATTCTTACCTGCATGGACGCGCGTCTCGATCCGGCCAAATATGCCGGCCTTTCGGAAGGCGATGCGCATGTGATTCGCAACGCCGGCGGGCGGGCCAGCGACGATGCGATCCGCTCGCTGGTGATTTCCTACAAGCTGCTTGGTACGCGCGAATGGTTCGTCGTCCACCATTCCGATTGCGGTATGCTGACGTTCGACGACGAGATCATCACCGGTCTCCTCGAACAGAGCCTGGACACCGCGACGATCGACGGAAAAGGCTGGCACGACCATGGGCATGGCCCCGGCAGCGTCGACGGGCATTACGTGAAATGGCTGGCGTTCAAGGACGTCGCGGCAAGCGTGGTGGTGGATGTCAAACGCCTCCGCTCGCACCCGCTGGTGCCCGGCCATATTCCGATTTACGGCTATTACTTTGATGTGAAGACCGGCCGTCTGGTCGAGGTGCCGGAAGCGACGGCCGCCGGCAAGGCCAAGGCCTGATACGGCTGACTTGCGTTGGCGGCATTCAAACGAAATCCGGCGTGATCGACGGCTTGCGTTCCATCCAGCTCGGGACCGGCAGATTTTTCGCGCGCAGGAATTCTGGGTTGAAGAGTTTCGATTGGTAGCGCTCGCCGGAATCGGCGAGGATGGTCACGACCGTGTGGCCGGGTCCAAGATCCTTGGCAAGACGGATCGCGCCCGCGACATTGATGCCTGACGAGCCGCCGAGCAGCAGGCCTTCATGCTCGGCGAGATCGAACAAAATGGGCAAGGCTTCCTCATCGGAGACCTGATACGCGAGATCGACCGGTGCATCCTCGAGATTGGCGGTGATCCGGCTTTGGCCAATTCCTTCGGTGATCGAAGAGCCGGAGGACTTCAGTTCGCCGCTTGTGTAATAGGAATAGAGGGCGGCCCCCAAGGGATCGGCAATCGCGATCTTGATTTGGGGGTTTTTGGCCTTCAGCGCCATGGCGACGCCGGCAAGCGTTCCGCCCGTCCCGACGGAGCAAGTGAAACCATCGACCTTGCCTTCCGTTTGCGCCCAGATCTCCGGCCCGGTCGTCTCGAAGTGACCCTGGCGATTGGCGATATTGTCGAACTGATTGGCCCAGATCGCGCCGGCCGGATATTCTTTGGCAAGCCGCAGGGCGAGGCGGCCGGAGAGTTTCACGTAATTATTGGGATCGGAATAGGCGACCGCCGGAACCTCGATCAGTTCGGCGCCTTGCAGCCGCAGCAGGTCCTTTTTCTCTTGGCTCTGGGTGTCGGGAATGACGATCACGGTCTTGTAGCCCAAGGCGTTGGCGACGAGGGCGAGACCGATTCCGGTATTGCCCGCCGTACCTTCGACGATCAATCCGCCCGGCCGCAAGTTTTCCCGCGCGATTGCGTCGTTGACGATGGCTAGCGCCGCGCGGTCCTTTACCGATCCGCCGGGGTTCATGAACTCCGCCTTGCCCAGAATGGTGCAGCCGGTCAGTTCCGATGCTTGGCGCAGTTTGATGAGGGGGGTCGCCCCGATCGCTTCGATGACGTTTTCCGGAAAGCTCATTTGGGTGCAAGGCCCGTGCCGGTGCTTTTAAAAGTATAGGGCGCGCCAGAGCATTCTGTCGAGCGCCGGGGCCGGCTCCGGTGCGCATGGCGGAAGCGGGGCATATGGCCGGGGAACGCCCCTCTTAGAAGAAATCGTCGCAGCGCGTCGAGATCGTATAAGCCTATGCAATTACATTAAATTTTTGCCGGCAATGCTCATATTTTTTAACACACGCGGCATACGATCGCGCCAACACGCAAAAATCGCCCCATGATCAAAAGTGTACAAAGATAATAGTCGATTTAAACACGAATGGCGTATTAGGGTTTCTGAGTGCAACCGGCGCGTTCCGCCCGGCGCTGGCCGGGACGCGCACTTCAAAACGCCAAGCTACAACTATCTTTGATGGCAGGTTGGTGGCGAGTTTCACTTTTACGATTGCGAAGGCGTCCAATGTGCCACCCACGGCCCGATAGTCTGCGGCCTCCAAGCGTCTTTGTTTGGCGTTGATACGAGCGGCGACTTCGATTCCGTTTCCGAGACGGATCAGGCCACGGCCACGGTTTCCGGCAATCTAGCGAATTGTCAAGTCGTGATTCCGTATACTTGGGTCCCCACGTTCGACAATGTCACAATAACCGGCAGCGCAACCGGGGTGGACAGCAACGGTAATGGCCGGACGAGCAGCTTTCAGCTGGAAGTAATTGCCGTGCCGAGTTCCGGCTCAATTACAACCTTACATACTCCGGCAAACTATAGAGCCGCGCGAGCTGGGCAACATCCTAGTGCCGAGTCGTCACGGCGAATCTAACAGTGTTATTTCCATAGTTGTTCAACAAGATAGGAGCGTGTTATGAAAATACGCTACATTTTACATGTAACTCTATCATTTCTGGCCGTCAATACAGGTGTTTGTTCGCATGTTGTGGCGGCCTCGGCGTTCGAGTTAACAGAGACGCCTCAGGAAATAAGTGGGACGGATGGCGAGTCCGGCGTGACGCTTCACGCCTCGCTGCCGGCAAGCGATCGCGTGGTCATTGACCTATATTTTGGCGCGAAGCGAACTCATGCGGATATAGATTACGCTCGCGACGGAATAGATAAAATTCGTAGCGTCTATCAAGGGAGTGGACTCCCTGCTGCGGTTTCTCGTCAAGATATCATCGCATTCCAGAAACTGCTCAGGTCGCTAGCCCCCAAAATCAATCAATACAGCCGTCATGGGGATGCACTTACCAGTTTGATTAATTTGATAGCAGATGCGCCAGAAGGATTTACCTTTAACTTCCCTAAGTGGCCCGTTACTAATCAGAGCTTTACGCCCATTTGCCCTCAAATAGGGAGGATTGGTGAAGCTACCTTTACGATTGGTGAGAAAACTCACCATACAGCCGTGCTCGTAGACCTGTTTGTTACAAGTATCCCGCGCTCGGGCGCTGTGGCCGCGGCGGCGGCCCCGATCCTGGTATTGGCTGGGTGCAACGTTTTACTCAGGAATGTCTTAATGGCGACAGCGGAACGTGGACTTGGAACCGGACGAATACGGTGGGTGAGACGGGTTTGTTGAGTCGCCTTTAGGCGGGACCGCAGCCTACCGACAAATAAACATTATCTGAGATTTTATGCATTACGACCAACTTTCTCATTCATCGGTACGGCGGCAGACTTATCGCAGCAAGATGGTCTTGACTTAAGCGGGCCGGCGGCGCGGCGCCAAAATTTGGCCAGGCGACGGCTTTTCCGGAAGCGCTTTAAAGGACGCTCGCCCGCTTGTGGTCGGCTGTTGGCTTTGCCTCCATGCCCGGCATGGGATGGCCATCCTTGGGGCGAAGCACTTCCTTAAGCCGGTTGCGTTCGAAAATGATGATCACGAAAATCGATAGGCAAAGGGGAATCAGCAGATAGGCAAGCCGGAAAATAAGCAAAGCCGCCAGCACCTGAGTTTTTGGCATCTCCGGCATCGCACTGATAAAGAACCATTCAAAAACGCCTATGCCGCCCGGCGCGCTGGACCAGAGCGCGGCGCCAAACGAGGCGATGAATACCCCGAGTACAATGAAATAGCCAGGATTGCCCGACTCCGGCAAAGTGAAATAGATGATTCCGGCGGCTCCGCAGATTTCGAGGGGCGCCGCCAGCAATTGCCTCGCGGTGATTTCCGATTTTGGATATTCCAGCTTGAAACCTCTTATTATTAGAGGCCTAAATCTGAAGATGGAGCCAATTACATAGACGGCGACGCCGCTGAGGAAAACGACGCCCACAAGCCGGGCGGTCGAAGGATAAGTGAGAAACCGCAAATTTTGCGGAAGCAGGCCGCGAAAGCGGCTTAATTGCTCCGGCTCAAAAACCGAAATGAGGCCGCCGAGCAGCACGGTGCCTAGGAGGAAGGTTAACGAGCAGACGGCAACAAGAACCGCGACTTGCGCCGCGCTTAGCCCTTTTGAGTGGTACGCGC
>JBOHJU010000186.1:0-5916 GCA_050728755.1 Methylocella sp. | reverse complement strand
CACCAAGGATCTCGCCGAAACCATGAATATCTGGGCGCGGTTCATTTACGCTCCCTTGCTGGACGACCGAGTGCGCAGCGTCGCCGACGGCGTCGCGCCAGCGAAATACGGCCGCAAGGAAGCGTTCAACCTCCACCAGGCTTTGAAGAAAGAGGGTCCGGTGCTGGTGCCGCGCGAGTTCGTGTTCATGGATCGCGCCGCGATTGGCCTTGGAAGCGCTTTTTTGCATCTCGACGCGAGGCTGAATTTCTACCAGTTGTTTCATGAGACGATGGGCAAATTTTCGGCCGCTGCCCTAAGCGAGCGGCAAAAAGGCGCGCTCGCTAAGGCGGGGCTGCCGGCGCCAGTTTGATCTTGCGGATAGTCGTGAAGATGGAAATCCGCGGCGCGGAAAAAATTACATGAAAACGAGAAGCTTGGCACCTGATGGAGTCGCCCCGATCGGTTCGCGCCGGAAGCGCCGGCGGTCTTTAATTGGCCGTTTACATGCGCCAACGCGAAAGCTAGGGTGACCCAAAAAGCGGAATAAAGGTGGGCATGGTGGCTCAACCCGCGAGCCATCCCGCCATGGACTACACCGGACACGAAAAATCCTACCGGATGTTTCTTCCGTAAAACGCAGCGTGGCCGGCGCGGCTCTCCTTCTCGCCTTGCGGGCTTTTTTGTGGGCTAAGTGATGCCGGCCTCGATGGGGCTTCCGGTCAGACCCGGGTTTGACCGGCGGACAAAAATTGGGCGGGGTCAAAGGCTCAACAACCAGCGGAATTAATCATGTTGATCGCCATTCCCGCCGAAAGCGACCCCGCCGAGGGCCGTGTCGCGGCGACGCCGGACACGGTTAAGAAATTTGCGGGGCTCGGCGCGGAGGTGCGGGTCCAAGCCGGCGCCGGACTTAAATCCGGCATACCGGATCAAGCATACGCGGCGGCCGGGGCCACAATCGCTCCCAGCGCTCAAGCGACAGTGAAAGACGCCGATATTGTCTTGCGGGTCCGGCGGCCTGGCGCGGCGGACATCGCCGGCGCCAAGCAAGGCGCCGCCGTCATCGCGATCATGGATCCTTACGGCCATATCGATGCCCTGAAAGCCTTGGCGGCGGCGGGAGCTTGCGCCTTCGCAATGGAATTAATGCCGCGCATCACAAGGGCGCAGACGATGGACGTCCTGTCAAGCCAAGCCAACATCGCCGGCTATCGCGCCGTCATCGATGCCGCCGACGAATATGACCGGGTCATACCGATGATGATGACGGCGGCGGGCATGATTCCTCCCGCGAAAATCTTCATCATGGGCGTCGGCGTCGCGGGGCTGCAAGCAATCGCCACCGCGCGCAAGCTCGGCGCCATCGTGACCGCGACCGACGTCCGGCCGGCGACGAAAGAGCAAGTCGTGTCGCTTGGCGCCAAGTTCATCGCCGTCGAGGACGAGGAATTCAGAGAAGCCGAGACGGCGGCAGGATATGCCAAGGAGATGTCGGCCGGCTACATGAAGAAACAGGCGGCGCTTACCGCTTCGCATATCGCCGCGCAAGATATCGTCGTCACGACGGCCCTCATTCCTGGCCGTCCGGCGCCGGTCCTTGTCACGGCCGCCATGGTCGAATCGATGCATCGCGGGGCGGTGATCGTCGATCTTGCCGTCGAACGCGGCGGAAACTGCGAATTGGCGAAACCCGGCGAGACCGTCGTTTCAAAAAATGGCGTCAAGATCGTCGGCCACATGAATGTCGCCGGGCGCCTGCCCGCCACCGCCTCGGCGCTCTATGCGAAAAACCTTCTAGCTTTCGTCGAAACCCTGATCGACCCAAAAACCAAGTCGCTCGCGATCAAGTGGGACGATGAACTCGTCAAGGCAACCTTGCTCACCAAGGATGGGGGCCTCGTGCATTCAAGCTTCTAAGCCGGGGCTGAGATCCAGGTCGAATCAACAACCAAGATCTCAATCGACGAAAAATCAAGCAGGAGAGCATAAGATGGTAGAAGTCGATCCACATTTGCTGGAAAAGATACAGACAGCCGCCCGTGCGGCGGGGCAGACCGCCGGTAGCGCGCAGGCCTATGCCGAGCAGATCGCCGCGGGTGCCTCGGCGGCGAGCGGCGGGGCGATCGATCCTTTTATTTTCCGGCTGGCGATTTTCGCGCTTGCCGCGATCGTCGGCTATTACGTCGTCTGGGCGGTGACCCCTGCGCTCCACACGCCGCTGATGTCGGTTACCAACGCGATCTCCTCGGTCATTGTGGTCGGTGCCCTTCTCTCGGCCGGCATCGATCCAAGCTCGGGCGACGATTCAGGCGCCGCCCGCATGTTCGGTTTCCTCGCCCTGACCCTCGCTTCGGTCAATATCTTTGGCGGCTTCCTCGTCACCGAGCGGATGCTGTCCATGTTCAAGAAAAAGGGCTGAGCGATGTTGAACGGAAATATCGCGGCTCTTTTATACCTCGTCTCTGGGATACTCTTCATCCTCGCGTTGCGCGGCCTATCCTCGCCCGAGACCGCCCGGCAAGGCAACCGGTTCGGCATGATCGGCATGGGGATAGCGGCGGCGACAACCTTCCTCTACCAACTGCCGTGGGGGTTCGCGTCGTTACTATGGATTTTGCTCGCCATGGCGATCGGCGGCTCCATCGGTGTATGGCGGGCGCGCACCATTCAGATGACGGCGATGCCCCAGCTCGTCGCGTTGTTCCACGCCCTCATTGGCCTTGCGGCAGTGCTCGTCGCGGCGAGTGCTCTCTACGCGCCGCAAGGCTTCGGTCTCGGCGTGCCTGGAGGCATCCATGCCACGACGCTGTTTGAAATGTCGCTCGGCGCCGCGATTGGCGCCATAACTTTCACCGGCTCGGTGATCGCTTTCCTAAAGCTCGACGGGCGCATGACCGGCAACCCCATCCTCCTCGCCAACCGCCACGCGATCAACATCGGCCTTGGGATTTTGCTCGCGATCTTCATCTTTGCTTTCATACCAACCGAGGCCCATCTGCTATTCTGGCTGATCGCCCTCGTGTCCTTCGCGCTCGGCGTTCTGTTAATCGTGCCGATTGGCGGAGCGGACATGCCGGTCGTGATTTCGATGGTCAATTCCTATTCGGGATGGGCCGCGGCCGCCATCGGTTTCACCCTCGCCAATCTGGCCTTGATCATCACCGGTGCCCTCGTTGGTTCGTCCGGCGCGATTCTCTCCTACATCATGTGCCAGGGGATGAACCGCTCCTTCATCTCGGTCATTCTCGGCGGCTTCGGCGGCGAGACCGCCGTGCCCGCCGGTTCGCTGGAAGCGGAGACGCGGCCGGTGAAGCAAGGCTCGGCGGAGGATGCCGCCAAGATGCTGCTTGCCGCGAAGAGAGTGATTGTCGTGCCGGGCTACGGGATGGCGGTTGCCCAGGCACAGCATGCCGTGGGGGTGATGGCGGACATCCTGAAAAGCAAGGGTGTCGACGTCAAATACGCGATCCATCCGGTCGCCGGGCGCATGCCGGGGCACATGAACGTGCTCCTCGCCGAGGCGAACGTTCCCTATGACGAGGTATTCGAGCTCACCGACATCAATCCAGAGTTTCCCGATGCTGATGTCGCGTTTGTCATCGGCGCCAACGACATAACGAACCCGGCCGCTAAAACCGATTCATCCTCGCCGATTTATGGTATGCCGATTCTCGATGTGGAGCACGCCAAGAACGTGCTGTTCGTCAAACGTGGAATGGGCACTGGCTACGCCGGCGTCGAAAACGAATTGTTTTTCAGGCCCAATACAACGATGCTTTTCGGCGATGCTAAGAAAATGGTCGACGCAATCGTCAAGGCCATGGGCTGAAAACGCCACGCGCAAAAGCGCGGCGCCTCCTTGTTTTCAGGCGAGGCGCCCATCGCTTCGCCCGAAGCCGTTCCCCTTAAGGCATGATCGTAATAAATGCGCAGGATTAGATGCCAAGGGCAAGTCGCCGGACAGGCGATCACACCCTAATCAATCATATAGCGCACGCCGGCGCGCACTTCGCTAGCGCGGACTCTCTGGGTCACGGAGGTCCCTCCCACGCTTGACAGGGTGGGGATGGATCCAAGATCGAGATAGCGATAGCCGATATCAAGTTGCGCGTGGTCGGTCATCGCAATAGCTACTCCGGCCATCAGCGCCCAGGCGAAGTCGTAGCGCATGTTCGATTGGCTGTGGTCGAAATCGGTAAAGATGAAGGTCCCCACGGGCGTGGTCGGGAAGCCGCAGGCCGTATTGCAAGCCAAACCATTGCCATAGGTGAAATTGACGGATTGATTGGTCCGCGCAAAGGCAACGCCTGCTCCGGCGCCTATGTAAGGCGTGACGCCGTACCAGGTGCCGAGATCGAGATAGCCATTGGCCAGAAGATCCCAGCGATGAATTTCGTTATCGAAATGACCGTTACAGATTTCCGGAGTGGGTGTGGGAAGCCCGGTTATGACGCTGGGCAACACGACTTCGCAAGACGTTGGGGCCCCGACGCCGACCGCATGGATCTGCGAGCGATAATCGAGAATCAAATCCGTCCGGAAATAATTGTTGACCTTGTATCCCATGCCGACGCCGGCGCTGTACGTGTTGAGCACGGAAGGCGTGGGGCCAAGCGTATCGGGCGATATTTGCGGATAGGTTTCTTGGGCATACGCGAGATCGCCGCGCACATACCAGTTGGAGGCGAACTCAACCCTGTCGTCGGGCGGCGCGGGGGCGGCAAGAGCCGGAAACGGCTGCCCCAAGTCCGCGCCGGCCGCGGGCACCGCCAAACTGCACCAAGCGGCCAATGGGAAGGCGCCAGCCATCGCGACCGTCGACGCGATTTTTTTCGCCAAATCTTTGGAATTCATGAAGTCATCCTTTCGAGCGCAGGGCCGCCGCTTCCGGAGCCAATGTGAAAGGAAGACTGAAGCGTATTTCTTAAGCGGCACTTAACCATGACGGTTTGGCGGACGGGGCCGCCAGTTTGGCGCAAGTTCGGAAAAATTGCGCTTGTCCGATAGCAATCCGGCGGCTCGCTAGAGCATGTCCCGAAAAAGTTGCTCGACTTTTTCGAAAAGGACATGCTCCAACTTACCGACATTGAGCGATTCCTTTTCGATCACATAACTCCATGTGATCGGGAAACGCTCGAGGACGCACTTGCGCGGACCAGCATCGCGATTATAGTCCCGCGCATCTCTCATCCTCCGCGAGTTCGCGATGGCGGCTGCCACAAAGGACGTGAAAAGGGTCGTGCTCGCCTATTCTGGCGGCCTCGACACGTCGATCATCCTCAAATGGCTGCAAACCACCTATGGCTGCGAGGTCGTGACCTTTACGGCCGATCTCGGCCAAGGCGAGGAACTAGAACCGGCCCGCCAAAAAGCGGTTCTGCTCGGGATAAAGCCCGAGCATATTTTTATCGAGGATCTGCGCGAGGAATTCGTCCGGGACTACGTCTTCCCGATGTTTCGCGCCAATGCGCGCTATGAGGGGCTTTATCTCCTTGGTACCTCGATCGCCCGCCCCTTGATCGCGAAGAAGCAGATCGAGATTGCAAGGCTGGTGGGCGCGGACGCCGTGGCGCATGGCGCGACCGGCAAAGGCAACGATCAGGTGCGCTTCGAGCTTGCCTATTATGCGCTCGAACCAGACATCAAGGTCATCGCGCCGTGGCGGGAGTGGGCCCTGACCTCGCGCAGCGCGCTTATCGCATTCGCGGAGCAAAATCAGATTCCGATCGCCACGGACAAGCGCGGCGAAGCGCCGTTTTCCGTCGATGCCAATCTTCTGCATGTGTCCTCGGAAGGCAAGGTGCTGGAAGACCCCGCGCAAGAAGTGCCGGACTATGTTTATTCCCGCACGCTCAATCCGGAGGATGCGCCAAACCAGCCAGACTATGTCGATGTCGATTTCGCGCGCGGCGACGCGGTCGCCGTCGACGGCGA
>JBOHJU010000185.1:0-5916 GCA_050728755.1 Methylocella sp. | reverse complement strand
CGCGCATATAGCGCTCACAATCGCTTGCATGTCAATGCCCCCGCACCATGCCGATTTGCGCAATCTTACATAATCAGCAAAACTCGCACCAAAAATCACCTCTGCGGCGACCCGCGAAGATTGTTGCGCAATCTTACATAATCGGCAGCACGCGCTTCGGAAAATCGCCCTGGGCGAACCGCGCGGCGAGCTGGCGACCGGGAAGATTCCTAGCCCAGACTCCTGACCGTCGCGCTCGACTTCATTCGCCCGGAGCCTTGGCAACGATCGCCAACGCATGCACCCCGGCATCGAATTCAGCCCGCAAGAGGCGATTGATCGAACGATGGCGCTCGACCAGGCTCTTGCCCTTAAAGGCTTCCGAAACTACTTTGACATGAAAATGGGTTCCGGCCGCGCCGGGCCGGTTCATGGCGTGAGCGTGGCGCGCGTGCTTGTGGGATTCGTCAATGACTTCGATGGACTCGGGGGCAAAGGCGGCCTGTAATTTCGCCTTGATGCGATTGCCTACGGTAATGCCGCTTTGCTGGTCCATCTCAAGACAGCCATAAAGACGTGAACCGCAGCCAAACCGGCGCCTTTGTCGTCATTTTACCGTATCGGGCCGCTTGCGGCCACCCCCAAGGGCATTGATAATGCCGGAACCATGAATTTGAAATCACATTTCTTCGACCGCATCAGGGTTAAGTCCGAACCGAGGGAGGTGCCGTGCCCAGATCAGGCGCGCTGCCAGCATCCGGGCTGCAGCGAAGCGGGCGGGTTCCGCGCGCCAATGGGGCGTTTTCGCGAAGGCCAATATTTTTGCTTCTGCCTCGAACATGTCCGTGAATACAATGCCGCCTATAATTATTTCAACGGAATGAGCGCGGAAGCAATGGCCCTTTACCAGCGCGACGCCTTGGTGGGCCATCGCCCAACGTGGGCGATGGGCGTGAATCGCGGGGCCAAGAATTTTCGCGAGGATGGCAACGATCCGTCGCGCGCGGACGACCCGCTGGGGATGTTTCAAACGAACACCTGGCGCCATTTTAGCGAAGGGCCGCGCCAACCGCGTTACGGGCTGGCCGCCTTAAACGCCCTCTATGAATTGGGTCTCGACGATAGTGTGAACATGGCAATGATCAAGGCCCGGTACAAGGATTTGGTAAAACGCCTTCATCCCGACGCCAACGCAGGCGACCGGTCGAACGAAGACAAATTGCGTGAGATCATCCGCGCTTATCATTACCTGAAGTCAGTAAAGCATGTCTGACGCTTTCCGCCCGCTCAATGGGATTTTTGCCGGCGCCCATCAAATCGCTTGCAAAAAAGATCGCCGCAAACATTTACGCAGTGCCCGGCACGAAGGACGAATGCAGGCATGATAATGGATGAAAGCGCCGCTTCTGGCGGCCTGCCCGACATGAAGATTTCGGTGCGCCAAGTGTTCGGCATCGACAGTGATATGGAAGCGCCTGCCTATGCAAGCGCGGACCCGCATGTTCCAGACATCGACCCGGACTATCTGTTCGATCGCGATACCACCCTCGCCATTTTGGCGGGCTTTGCTAAGAATCGCCGGGTGATGATCGCCGGCTATCACGGCACCGGCAAATCGACCCATATCGAGCAGGTCGCGGCGCGGTTGAATTGGCCTTGCGTGCGCATCAATCTCGACAGCCATGTTTCGCGCGTCGATCTCATCGGCAAGGACGCCATCGTTCTCAAGCAAGGCCTGCAGGTGACCGAGTTCAAGGATGGCATTTTGCCGTGGGCGCTGCAAAACAACGTCGCGCTTTGTTTCGATGAATACGACGCGGGCCGTCCCGACGTGATGTTCGTTATCCAGCGCGTCCTAGAGGTTTCCGGCCGTCTCACCCTTCTTGATCAGAGCAGAGTGATAAGGCCACATCCCGCCTTCCGCCTATTTTCGACAACAAATACGATCGGCCTTGGCGACACCTCCGGGCTTTATCATGGAACCCAGCAAATCAATCAGGGACAGATGGACCGCTGGTCGATCGTCGCGACCTTGAATTATCTGCCGCATGACAAGGAAGTTGATATCGTGCTTGCCAAGGCCAAGCGATTCCAGGCAACTAAGGACGGCCGCGACATGGTCAGCAAGATGGTTCGCGTCGCCGAGCTTACCCGCAACGCATTCATCGCGGGAGATCTTTCGACCGTGATGAGCCCGCGAACAGTGATCACCTGGGCCGAGAACACGGAAATTTTCGGCGACGCCGGCTTTGCGTTCCGGCTGACGTTTCTCAACAAATGCGACGAAATGGAACGCACGCTCGTCGCGGAATTCTATCAGCGCTGTTTTGGCAAGGAGTTGCCGGAGAGCGCGATAAATGTCGTCATGAGTTGAAGCGTCCCTCCGGGCATCCGCCACCATGGGATAGGATATTAAAAGAGCCGCGGCAGACACAAACGTAAATGAGTTCCAACAAGAAACCGCCCGCGAAATTGCAAGCCCCGAATGAGCCGTTTAAGCGGGCGGTCGCCGGATGCTTGCGCACCCTGGCAAAAATGCCGGCGATAGAGGTCGCTTTCACGGCCGAGCGGACGGGCTTGGTTTGGACCGGTGCGAGCGCCAAGGCGCGGCTTCCGGAGCCCTCCCGCCGGCTCGACCCACGGGAAGCCGCGATCCTGCGCGGCCACGCCGATTCGATGGCGCTACGGCTAGCCTGCCACAATAAGGACATGCACCGGCGGCTGACCCCGCCAGCACCCGCGGCGCGCGCGGTTTTCGATGCCGTAGAGCAGGCGCGCGTCGAGGCGATCGGGTCGCGCCGGATGCAGGGCGTCGCGGGCAATCTCGATGCGATGCTCGACGACCGCTTTCAGCGCGCCCGCTATGCCGGTATCGCGGTCCGCGCCGAGGCGCCGCTCGAAGACGCGCTTGCAATGATCGTGCGCGAGCGTTTGACTGGGCTCAAGCCGCCCAAGAACGCGCAAAGGATTGTCGATCTCTGGCGCCCTTGGGTGGAGGAACGCGCCGCCGCCGATCTCGACAAACTTGGGCGGGAGATCGAGGATCAGCGGGGCTTCGCATTTGCCGTTCACAAGCTGTTGGCGGCGCTCGAAATGATGGACGAGGGCAGCCTCGACGCCAATCCGAACGAGGAAGAAGGCGACGCGGGCGAGCCGGATGGCGCCGAGAAAAGCCAGCCCGAAGAAGGTGCGGAAGGTCACACTGGCGACCCGAGCCGGAGCGATACCATCGAGGATTCCTCCGATCCCATGGACGAGCGCGAGATAGATGCCGCCGCCACGCCAAGCGGCGAATCCAAGGGGGACGCCGAAATCAGCCCGTCCGGCGAAGGAGGAGATCCGAGCCGCCCGCCTCTGCCCTCGCGCGCCGAACTCCGCAGCCCGAACTACAAGGCTTTCACCAAGAAATACGACGAGGTCGTCGCGGCGCAAGACCTCTGCGACGCCGAAGAACTCGAACGGCTGCGCTCCTATCTCGACAAGCAATTAAACAACCTTTCTTCAATTGTCGCGCGGCTTGCCAATCGTCTCCAGCGACGCCTGATGGCGCAGCAGAACCGGTCGTGGGAGTTCGATCTGGACGAGGGCATCCTCGATCCAGCAAGGCTTCCGCGCATTATCGTTGATCCGCACCAGCCGCTCTCCTTCAAACGCGAGAAGGACACCGAGTTCCGCGATACGGTGGTGGCGCTGCTTATTGATAATTCCGGCTCGATGCGCGGGCGCCCGATCACCGTCGCTGCCACCTGCGCCGACATTTTGGCCCGCACGCTGGAGCGTTGCGGCGTCAAGGTCGAGATTCTGGGTTTTACGACTCGGGCTTGGAAGGGCGGCCGCTCGCGCGACGCCTGGCTGCAGGAAAATAAGCCAGCTGCGCCCGGCCGTCTCAACGACCTTCGCCACATCATTTACAAATCCGCCGATGCGCCCTGGCGGCGATCGCGCAAACATCTCGGGCTGATGATGCGCGAAGGTCTGCTCAAGGAAAACATCGACGGCGAGTCGCTCGATTGGGCCCACAAGCGGCTGCTCGCGCGGCCCGAGCAACGGCGTATATTGATGATGATTTCCGACGGCGCGCCGGTCGACGATTCGACGCTCTCTGTAAATCCCGGCAATTATCTCGAAAAGCATTTGCGCCGGGTCATCGAGGAGATCGAGACGCGCTCGCCGGTCGAACTCATCGCGATCGGCATCGGCCATGACGTGACGCGCTACTATCGCCGCGCCGTAACGATCGTCGACGCCGAGGAACTCGGCGGCGCGATGACCGAAAAGCTTGCCGAACTTTTTGAGGAAACGGCGACGCCGGAGCGCGGTCCGCTTCATCGCGAAGCAAGGCTTGCGCACCAGGCGGCCCGTGGTCCGTTGCACTGATCATAGGTATTTACACATCAACGCCAAGCCTTCCGGCCGGCCAACGGCCGGCAGGGAACGCGACGAATCCCTGGCTCGCGGAATCGTCTAAGTTGGTTTCGTCGCGGCGTGCAGGGTTCTTTATAGGTCACTTGCAGGTGCGGCAAAAACGCCCGGCGGCGGGCTGCCCGGCTTTGCCCCGGGCGCCGTCGGCTTTTGCCACAGCTCCGCGCTCCTCAGGCTTGTTGGATCGCCGCTAGTTTCCAGTCGTTTGCGGCGCCGCCAACGTGCCGCGCAAAGGTCCAGACCTCGGTTGCCTGCTGCTGCGCCGCAGGATCGCCGGAGACAATCTTGCCCGAGGCGCGATCGGCCATCGTGTCGATCAAGGAAAATCGCATAGCGACCGTTGCATATTCGCCTTGTTGCTCGCGCCAAGCCTCGGAAAGATCGCCTTGCAGGAACTTCACGTCCGCGATCCTGTTGACCAGGCCTTTCTCGGCGTTGCCGGCGAGTTCCTTGGCAAAATAGGACGCCATTTCCGGCGTCGCCAAGGCGCGCAAACGATCGAAGTCTTCGGCGTCAAAAGCGGATTGGATGGCGACGAGGCGCTGTTCGAACATGCCGAAATCGGCCGGGGTAAGTTCGAGCTTGGTCTCGCCTCGCGTGCTTCCCGGGCCGCCGCCAAAGCCCGCGAAGCCACCCGCGTTTGTTCCGGCTTGGCCTAATCCTTGGCCCAAGTTCGAATCAAAGGCCCGGAACGCCGGACTGCGCCCGCGAACAAAGCCCATGACGAATTTGAACAGCAAGAACAAAAGGCCGATCTGGAGGAGAAGCCCAAGGATTGACAAGCCCCCGCCGAGACCGCCGAACAGGCCATGCCCGAATAACAGGCCGAACAATCCGGCGCCGAGGAAGCCGCCCAGAAGGCCGCGGCCAAACCCGCGGGCAAAAAAGCCGACCTGGGAAGCGGGCGTGGGGCGGCGGAAAATAGTGTCGTTTGGAGAGGTCATCGATCGCTCCATTGGCGCCGCGCGCGGGACCAATGGCGTCGCCCTGGGCGCACTAAACGTGCGCGCGCCGCGGCTGCCAAACGAGAAGCCGCCACCCGCGCGGGCGAAAGAATCCCCGGCAGAGCCCAGCCCAAGTGTCGCAGCGAGGATTAAAATCAAAGGCTTGTGGCGCAACGCCATGGTTTTTTATCCTATCGTTGAGCGGACCCATGCCGGCCCGCCCCGGCTATATGGGGAGCAACCGTGAAAAGCGCCAAGGCTGTGCGTTTGCGCCAATTCGGGCGCACGTGGGAAATACGCTATGGATTGCGTTCTGGGGGGACTTGTGCGGCACTCATTCTGCTATTGCCGATTCTTCTATTGCTGACCCCCACCGCATCGTCCAAAAACTGAAACCGTGCCGTCTTGACCACGCCAGAACGATAGTGTTCCGCATCTTTAAAATACGGAATGATACGCTTTTGGACTTCGACTCGACTCATGATTACGAATCAGTTAATGAGTGATTCGGTGCCTGTCGCCGCTTCCATGCTCACCCCGCAATGCGCTCTTTGCGCACGGGGCGCAACGG
>JBOHJU010000184.1:0-5947 GCA_050728755.1 Methylocella sp. | reverse complement strand
GCCGGGTGACGATGACGCCGGCAAGCATATCGTGCAGGCATCTTTTGTTTGCGCTGACAAGCGAGACGAGAAAGATAGGCGGGAACATGGTGCTCACATAAAACAGCACCGCCTGCACCGCCGCGTTGAGAAAAGGCACCCTCGTGCCATTGGTCATCCGCATTTCGAGGTCCATCGCCCGCATGCCCGGCGTCGCCATTCGATAACCCGAGACAGTGAGGCCATTATAAAAAAACGCCACGATTGGAAATAGCGGCGGCAGGATGAAGAGCGAAAGCCCGAAGGTCACAACGGCGAGCGCGAGCCAGAGCAAAAAGGAAAGAACGGAGACGAAAATAAGATCGAAAAAAAGTGCCACGATCCGCCGCGTGCGAACGCCCGCGAGGGCTCCCACCGGAAGATTGGGCTCGACCAATAACGGCTCTTGAAAAAATGGCCTGTCAAAACCGCCTCTGTCGCTCATCTTCGCGCTCCTCCCGCATTGTTGCCAGATTGGCGCGGCCCGCCGATGCCAACTCGCACAACCCGGCCGGTTCATCGCGGCCCCGATCCCAATGCCACGCCATGTTACGCGCAATCGCGGAAAAGTGAAGAAAAGGTATCGGTCCGAGTACGATTTTTCGCGCGTCTTGTGGCGGTGCGGCATATTTGCCGCAAAGCTTGGCGCGGCGGCCAACTTCGCGCGCGAAGACATTAAGGTACAAAAATAGCGGCCCTTGCCATTTCAAATTGCGGTAAGTTCGCCGCCGGCCTCATCGCCACCGCTTCCAGCCTGCGGCCTTTTCGATGCGCCAAGCGCTCCATAGCCTGCATTTTCCGACCCACGGCAAAGGTCTTGTCGAGATCGGCGGTGAGGTATCACACTGGCTTCGCCAGCAAAATGTCTCGACCGGGCTCTTGACGATTTTTTGCCGCCACACCTCGGCCTCGCTGCTCATTCAGGAGAACGCCGATCCCGATGTCCAAACGGATCTGGAAAGCTTTTTCGACGCGATCGCCCCCGAAGACAGCAAGCGGTATGTCCATAAAACCGAAGGTTTGGACGACATGCCCGCGCATATCAGGGCCACGCTCTCGCAAACGCAGCTTGCCATTCCGGTCGCCTCCGGGCGGATGGTCCTTGGGACCTGGCAAGGCATCTATCTTTTCGAGCATCGCCGCGCGCCGCACCGGCGCGAGATCGTGCTCCATTTATTAGGTGAGTAGAAGCCGGCGTTGCAGCGGCAAAAAGCCGCCTTTTTGTCCGGCGAATGAACAAGGCCGCTCTATTCACCCAAGCTCAAGGATCGAAAATGCCGGTGATGTTTGCCCCGTTGGCTGTGTCGTTGATGAATTTTGCCTGTACCTTCGCGGCGGCGGTTTCCGGCATGGTCCTGCGCAAGAAACTGCCCGACGATCACCTGAACGAAGACTCCAAGGATGTGATTAAACTCATCATGGGGTTCATTGCAACTCGCCTTGGTCCTTAGGCATTTCGCCACGACCGCGCGCTCAAGCGATCATGCTCTTTCTCGCTTCGCTGCTGCGGCCAAGCGTCGCGAGAACCTTGGCGACGATGCCTTTCGCGTCGAGGCCCGCGCCCGCATAGAGTTTGTCCGGTTTGTCATGATCGAGAAAACGATCGGGAAGCACCATCGAACGGAATCTCGTGCTCAATGCGGAAATGCCGTCGAACGCGCCATTCTCGGCGAGCACCTGCATCACAAAGGAGCCGAAGCCGCCGATCGAGCCTTCCTCGACCGTGATCAGGACTTCGTGATTCGCCGCGAGGCGAAAGAGGAGATCCTGATCGAGGGGTTTGGCGAAGCGCGCGTCGGCGACCGTCGTCGAGACACCATAGGTGGCGAGATCTTCCGCCGCCTTGAGCGCTTCCTGCAAGCGCGCGCCGAACGACAGAATGGCGACTTTGTTGCCTTCCCGCAAAATCCTGCCACGTCCGATCTCCAATAGCGCTCCCTTCGCGGGCAGGTCGACGCCTACGCCGTCGCCGCGGGGGTAACGGAAAGCGATCGGCCCTTCGCCATAGGCCGCGGCGGTTGCCACCATATGCACGAGCTCGGCTTCGTCGGCCGCCGCCATGACCACCATGCCGGGTAAAATCCCCAGGAAGCAAATGTCGAAAGAACCGGCGTGAGTCGGACCATCGGCGCCAACGAGGCCTGCCCGATCGATGGCGAAGCGAACCGGCAATTTCTGAATTGCGACGTCGTGGACGACTTGATCGTAGCCGCGCTGGAGGAAGGTCGAATAAATCGCGCAAAACGGCTTAAAACCTTCGGTTGCGAGGCCGGCGGCGAAGGTGATCGCATGTTGTTCCGCGATCCCCACGTCGAAGCTGCGCTCGGGGAAGACTTTTTGGAATATATCGAGGCCCGTGCCGCCCGGCATCGCGGCGGTAATCGCGACGATCTTGTTGTCCTCTCGCGCCTCGGCGATCAAGGCATCGGCGAAGACCCGCGTATAGGAAGGCGCGTTCGCCTTGGGTTTCACCTGGATGCCGGTAACGACATCGAATGTGTTGACGCCATGATATTTATCGGTCGACGCTTCGGCCGGAGCGTAACCTTTACCTTTTTGGGTCACGACATGGATAAGAATCGGCCCCAAGTCTACATCGCGGACGTTTTTCAACACCGGAAGCAAATGGTAGAGATTGTGGCCGTCGATCGGTCCGACATAATAAATGCCAAGCTCCTCGAACAGCGTTCCGCCGGCCCAGAAGTTACGGGCGAATTCCTCGGTTTTGCGGGCCCTGTCATAGATGAACTTGGGCAGATGGCGGCCGAGCTGCTTTGCCGCCTCACGCACGGAGCGGTAGGTGCCGCCGGAGACGAGCCGCGCGAGATAGGCGGACAAGGCGCCGACCGGCGGCGCGATCGACATGTCATTATCGTTAAGAACGATGATGAGGCGCGTATGCATGGCGCCCGCGTTGTTCATCGCCTCGTAAGCCATGCCCGCGGACATCGCGCCGTCGCCGATCACAGCGACGACATTGGCTTTCTTGCCGGAAAGCGTGTTGGCCACCGCCATGCCGAGCCCGGCGGAGATCGATGTCGAGGCATGCGCGGCGCCAAAAGGGTCGTATTCGCTCTCGGAGCGTTTGGTGAACCCCGACAAGCCGCCACCCCGGCGCAAGGTCCGGATCCGGGCGCGCCGCCCGGTGAGAATCTTGTGCGGATAGGCTTGATGGCCAACGTCCCAAACCAGCCGGTCGTTCGGCGTATCGAAAACATAATGAAGGGCAACCGTAAGCTCGACCACGCCAAGCCCCGCACCAAGATGGCCGCCCGTCACCGAGACCGCATCGATCGTCTCGATGCGCAGCTCGGCCGCGACTTGGGCGAGATCGGACTCCTTCAGGCGCCGCAAATCCAAAGGCGAAGCGATCGTGTCGAGAAGCGGAGTCTTTGAAGATGCCGTCACGAACGCCTCTTTGAAGACAAGACCGGGAAAAACAACCGAAAAACGCGGCGGTGCGAAGACGGCGAAGCGTTGCAGGACTATAACGTGCGAAGACGGCGAAACGTTGCAGGACAAATGCGAGGTAAGGTTTTGCCTAGCCGGCCGGTCTGAGTGGTGAATAGCGAATAAAAGTGTAACTCGCAACGCCAACTGGTTTCAAGTCAGGCACGCGGCAGATTTTCCGGGGTCGACGCGACTTTTTGATCACAGTCAGGTAACAATTCAGCAAAGTCTAACCAACCCGTGCCGTTCCGCAAGACAATGAATGACAATGAGCAAAAACGAAGCTTTGCATAAGCGGACAGTGGGCCAAAATAAGAGAAGATGTCCTCTGGAAGAAGCGCAAGGTGGAACCAGAGTGGCACCGGGCTGGTTAAGGCTAAGCGGAAGGATCAAGTCGATGGCGTATTCGGTAAAAACTGGCCCGTTCCCGGAGCCGCCGGAAAATTTGCGAAGAGTGATCGAAAATCTTAGGCCTCGCTGGCGCTCGATCGTCGCGTTGGGTGTCTTGATCGCCGGCATGGGGGTTGCAGCACTTGTCCTGGTCGTTTCGGCGACCATCGCCTCGGTCTATACGATCGCGGTTTTTATGATTGTTGCCGGCGCCGCCGAAATTGCCACCGGGCTTGCCGCCAAGTCATGGCGACGGTTCGTGGTTTGGATTATTGCCGGGCTTGCCTATATCGTCGTCGCGGCCTTTGCGCTGGCGCAGCCCTTGGTCGCGGCGGCTTTCTTTACTTTGGTGCTCGGCGCCGGAATGATCGCGACCGGGGGTGTACGGATCTACCTTGCGGTCCACCTCGGTGGTCCGCTGCGCCGCCCCGTTCTGCTCGCGGGGGTGCTCACGGCTCTGGTTGGGGCGTTGATCGTCGCGGGCTGGCCCGCGAACAGTTTTGTAATCCTGGGTGTTCTTCTCGGCCTTGATCTCGCGTTTTGGGGTGCGGCGTGGATAGGGTTCGGGTTGCACTTGCGGCGTTATCGAACCGGCGAAGAATAAGCCGCCCGCGCAATGGCCAATGACATGAGACGCTTGCGGCGAGGATTCACGAACCGGCCGGGGTGATTGCATCGCGGCAAGAAATTGCCGCGCGGTTTTCGCCGCGCCAAAAGGTTCATTATGGCAAAATGGGTTTACACTTTCGGTCAGGGCGAGGCTGGAGACGAACGCGCTCCGCGAGACCTCCTCGGCGGCAAGGGGGCCGGTCTCGCCGAGATGGCAAGGCTTGGGCTGCCGGTTCCGCCAGGGTTCACGATCACCACCGAAGCTTGCGCTTACTTTTACAATAACGATAAACAACTTCCGCCAAGCCTTGCCGCCGAGGTCGAAACCGCGCTCGCCTCGGTTAGCCGTTTCACCGGCCGCGGCTTTGGGGACGAGCGTAATCCGCTTCTCGTCTCGGCCCGGTCTGGGGCAAGGGAGTCGATGCCCGGCATGCTGGATACCGTCCTGAACCTAGGCCTGAACGACATCACCGTCGAGGCGTTGGCGGAACGTTCGGACGATCCGCGGTTTGCCTATGATTCCTACCGCCGTTTCATCCAAATGTATGCGAGCGTGGTGTTGGGCATCGAACATCACATATTCGAAGAGATTTTGGAGTATTATAAAGAAAACAAGGGCGTAACCCTCGATACGGAACTTTCGTCTGAGGATTGGAAAAAACTGATCGCCGATTTCACGGCACGGATCGAAAGAACCTTGGGCAAGCCGTTTCCGCAGGATCCGCGCGAGCAGCTCTGGGGTGCCGTCGGCGCCGTGTTTGAGTCCTGGATGAACCCGCGCGCGGTCGCCTACCGGCGGCTGCACGGTATTCCGGCACACTTTGGCACCGCGGTTACTATTCAGGCCATGGTTTTCGGCAACATGGGCGAAACCTCAGCGACGGGCGTCGCCTTCACGCGCAATCCTTCGACCGGGGCGAAGGAACTTTACGGCGAGTTCCTGTTCAATGCCCAAGGCGAGGACGTGGTCGCGGGCCTTAGAACGCCGCAAAACATCACCGAGGCGGCGCGCATCGCGCAGGGAGCCAAAGAGCCTTCAATGGAAGCAGCGCTGCCCGCGGTTTTCGCCGAATTTGCGCGCGCGGCAGGACTTCTCGAAACGCATTACCGCGACATGCAGGACATGGAATTCACCGTCGAGCGCGGCAAACTATGGATGTTGCAGACACGCAACGGCAAGCGCACCAGCAAAGCCGCGCTTCGCATCGCCGTCGATATGGCGAGTGAAGGGTTGATCGGCAAGGACGAGGCGATCGCGCGCGTCGATCCTTGCGCGCTCGAACAACTCTTGCATCCAGCGCTCGATCCGAGCGCCCCCCGCGAGATCGTCGCCACCGGCTTGCCGGCATCGCCCGGGGCGGCCAGCGGCGAGATCGTGTTCGAGCCCAGCGACGCCGCGCAAATGAAGAGCGCCGGCCGCAAGGTCATTTTGGTGCGCATCGAGACAAGTCCCGAGGATATTTTGGGGATGCATGCTGCG
>JBOHJU010000183.1:0-5957 GCA_050728755.1 Methylocella sp. | reverse complement strand
GCGCGGGGGCCAGCGCGGGGGCCAGCGCCTTGAGCCCCAGCTTCTCGCTTTCGTTGTTGACGCGGAATTCGAGGTCCTTCACGCGCTGGAGCGCTAGGTAGAGAAAGTTGCCCGAGCCGCAGGCCGGGTCGAGAATGCGCAAGCCGGCGAGCCGTTCGACAAAACGGCCGCGCTCTTCCTCGGCCTTCCCCCATTCTTTGGCGCGCGGGCCCCTCTCCCGCGCGCGAGTCACGAGGTTCTCGATTCGGCCTTTCGCCTCCGCCCATTCTTCTTCGAGAGGGCGCATGACGACGGGATCGACGATTTGCAGAATCTTCTTGGCGTCGGTGTAATGCGCGCCGATCTGGGCGCGCTTGGCGGGATCAAGGAAGCGCTCGAACAAGGTGCCGAAGATCGAGGGGTCGATTTCGGCCCATCGCATCGAGCCGACGGCGACGAGCAGGCCCAAATCCCCTTCGTCGAGCGGCAATGCGGCCTGGCCGTCGAAAAGACCGCCGTTGAAATACGCGATAAATTCGTTGCCGACGCGTCCGCCCTTCGTCGCCATGGCGGAAAACATATCGTCGAGCAAGGCTTTGGCGTGCTCGTGCCTGTTGCCGATATTCAATTGTTTGAGGGCCTTGCGAAAAAATCCCTCGGGCAGAAGCTTCACGTCCTCCGCGAAAAAGCAGAAGACGAGCTGCATGATGAAATGCGCCACGGCCTCCGGCGGATGGCCGCGCGATTGAAGCCGCTCCGCCAAACCCGAGAATTTATCGGCCGCCTCCTTGGTAAGCATTTCGCGGGTCATGTGCCCGCGCAGCTTCTCCGGATCGTGGAAGACCGCGTGCAGAAGCGCGAATTTTTCCGGGTCGGCGAGATCGTCGAGAGTGAGATCGAAGGTCAGCGAAGGCGTGTTTGTCCAGGCCGTCACGATCCTGAGCGCATTGGTGTCGCAGACGACGTTCAACGGCGGGTTTTCGAGGTTCCAGGCATATTGCGAGAGCTGTTTCAAAGCCTCGCCGAGGCTTTTCCACTTCTTTTTGTACTCAAAGGCGAAGTAGCACTTCTTCCAAACATCTGCCCAGCCGGCCTTGCCGGAGGATTTCAGCGCGCCTTTCTCGAAACAATAGCGCTCGCCCGAAGGATCGTCCTCTACCGGGGTCGGATGGTTGACGAGGCGGCAAAGATCGATGAAATGCTCTTGCGCCGTCTGCCGCTCGGTGAGCGCGACAGGCTTCCACTTTTTGATGAACTCATGCGGGGTCATGCCGAAGGTTTAGCATGAGCCGGCGGCAAGTTTCAGGGGGGTCGTTCGGATAGCCCCACAAATCCGCATGGGGCTGCGAAGCTTCGCCGCGCGACGCCGTAATAAGACTTGCGGCCGTGCCACCGAACGCTCCTCACCTATGAGAGCCAAATTGCCGATGCGGTCGTTGGATGATTTCGCTCAATTCAAATTGGCGGAGCTCGAGCGCGCCTCTTTGCGGCGCACGCTTGCCGAGAGTTTTCGCGGCGATGGCACCTGGGTTTCCCGCGAGGGCCGCCGCTTGCTCTCCTTCTCCTGCAACGATTATCTGAACCTCACCCACCATCCGGCGATAAAAAGCGCCGCCACGGCCGCGATCATGCAATATGGCGTGGGCGCCGGCGCGTCGCGGCTCGTCACCGGTAATCATCCTTTATTTCGCGAGCTGGAGGAGAGCCTCGCGCGGCTCAAGGGGACCGAAGCCGCCTGCGTTTTCGGTTCCGGCTACCTCGCCAATGCCGGCATCGTCCCGGCGCTTGCTGGCGCGGCAGACCTGATCCTGATCGACGAACTCGCGCACGCCTGTCTTTGGGCTGGGACGCAATTGTCGCCCGCGCGGACATTGGTCTTTCGCCATAATGATATTAGCCATGCACGGGCATTACTGAGTGAAAATCGGTCGAGAGCGCGCGCAGCCTTGCTTGTCACCGAAGGGGTGTTCTCCATGGACGGCGATCTTGCCCCCTTGCCGGAACTCGTGACTCTCTGCGCGGCCTTCGATACGTGGCTCATGACCGATGACGCGCATGGCCTCGGCGTCATTGGCGAGGGCCGCGGCTCGGCATTCGCGGTTGGCCTGAGCGGCCGCGTCCCGTTGCAAATGGGGACCTTGTCCAAGGCGATCGGCGGCTATGGCGGATATTTATGCGCGTCGCTGGCCGTGATCGATTTGATCAAAACCCGCGCGCGGACACTGATTTATTCGACTGCCTTGCCGCCAGCGATAGTGGCGGCGGCGATCGCCGCCTTGAGGATTATCGAAAGCGAACCAGAACTGACCGCAAAACCTCTCGCCAAGGCGCGGGCGTTCACCGCTCGTCTCGGTCTTGCGCAAGCGCAGAGCCCGATTGTCCCGCTTATCATCGGCGAGCCGGAGGCGGCGTTGCAAGCGTCAAACAAGCTGGCGGAGGAAGGTTTCCTCGTGACACCAATCCGGCCGCCCACCGTCCCGGCGGGCACCGCGCGGCTGCGCTTCGCGTTCACTGCCCTGCATCCCGACGAAGAAATCGCCCGCCTCGCTGAGGCCGTGGGTGCGCTCGTCGAATTTGTGCCCGCGCGACAGGAAATCCCCAAGGGAATCGCCAAGGAATTCTCCAAGTGTCCGCCGTTTTCATAACCGGCACCGGGACCGGTGTCGGCAAGACTTTTGTCGTCGCGGGACTCATCCGTCATTTCCGCTGGCTCGGTCGGCCGGTCAATGCTTTGAAACCTGTCGTGAGCGGTTTCGATCAGGCAGAGCCTTCGGGCAGCGACCCGGCCATTCTAATCGAGGAACTAGGTCGCGAGATCAAACCGCAGGAGCTCAATCGCGCAGCGCCCTGGCGCTTTCGCGCGCCGCTTTCCCCGGACATGGCGGCACGGATCGAAAATAAAGCAATCGATTTTCAGGCGGTCATTGATTTCTGCCGCGCGGCAATCGACGGAGACGACGACACCTTGCTGATCGAAGGCATCGGCGGCATCATGGTCCCGCTCGACGAGCGCCACACGGTGTTGGATTTGATGATCGCGCTCAACCAGCCGTTGATCGTCGTCGCCGGCAGTTATCTTGGGACGCTTAGCCATGTCCTTTCCGCGCAGGACGTGATTTTGCGGCACGGGCTCGATCTGCGCGCGATTGTCGTCAGCGAAAGCGAGGGTGCCCCGCCGCCGCTCGACCCGACATTGGCGACGCTCGCCAATTTCACGCACGCCCCGTTGCTTGGCTTGCGGCGGCAAGTTCCGGCGAGGCAAAACGACGCGGTCTTTCAGAAGCTGGCAGAGCTGATCGCTTGAACTCGCGTGCTGCCGCGTTCACCGAAGCGGCGGCCGGGGCCGGGCGAATCAAGAGAAGGGCCAGAGGATCAATCTTTGAACACCACCTGCCCGATTAATGACCACCGCCGCCTTGGCTGCCCTGTTGGATGCTCTGAAAAATCTTTGGGTTGGGCATTCCCTCCACGTCGAGAAATCCGGCCGCGCCCTTTTGCAGGCGACCCAAGCTGTGATCGACGAGAATATAAGTCCCTGGAACTTGCGTCTTGAATTCGACCATCGTAGCTCCGCCGGCGGGGACCATGGTGGATTGCACATTGCTGAGGGTCTCGGATGCTCCTTCGGGATGGACCTTGTCAAAAATCTCGCCAATGACGTGAAAGCTCGACACGAGATTGGGCCCTGCATTTCCGAAAAAGATCCGCACCGTCTCGCCCACCTTGGCTTTCAACGCGCGCTCCTTGCTAAGCGACCCAACGCTGCCGTTGAAGACCACGAAATCCGGTGTCTCATTCACCATTTTGTCGACAGCCGCCTCATGCACGCCGCTTTGGGTCCGGTCCCCCTTGAGATAAATGTCGCCTTCCATCACGTAAAATTCCTTGTCCACCTTTGGCCAGCCTCCCGGTGGCTCGACAACCATGAGACCATACAGTCCGTGCGAAAGGTGATAGGGGATCATCGGCGTCGCGCAATGGTAGATAAACACGCCGGGCTTCATGGCCTTGAATTGGAAGACGCTTGTTGCGCCGGGCGGGGTCTGGGTCACCTTGCCGCCGCCGCCGGGTCCGAGCACCCCATGCGAATCGATGCTGTGGCTCACCGGACTGTCGAGCGCATTCTTTAACGCGAGCTTGACGGTATCTCCCTGGCGGACGCGGATCATTGGGCCAGGGACGGTGCCATTATAGGTCCAATACTTGTAACCCACCCCGTCGGCGAGGAGCCCGGTGACCGGCCTCGCTTCCAACTCGACAAGGACCGCCGCTGGCTTCTTCCGGTTAACCGGCGGAGCCATCGCGGGCGAAGGCAGCCGTTGGAGGTTCGCCGGCAGATCGGCAACCGCAGACTCGTCCGCCACGGCAGCGGGAGACGAAGCTTCCGCCGGGTTCGCCTTTTGCACGTTCTCTGCGATGGCGCAGGTGGCGCCCAAGGCGAAGGATAACGCAACGATCCGCGTGAACGGCAGCAGCCAAGCGCGGAGTCCTTTCCAAAAATTCTCTTCCATCCTCGTTCTCCCTCGGAAACCGCCGGCGTAACCGCCGCGCCGGCAGGCGCCGTTTCCGCGCGGCCGTCTCGCGATATTTCAGCCCTTCCACGCGGCTGGAACAGGGCGAGCCAGCCTCGGCCTCTCTCCCCCGGCCGGTCCCTGCGTCGCTCGCGGTAACCGGCCCGGCTTCGTCATTTGACTGGCTGAAAGGCGTTCGCGTAAGGGACAGGCACGCGTCCCGCCGGAACGCCAAGCAAGCGTTCCAATTCCCTAGCGCTTTCTGGGCTTAGCGGAGATTGGGCGTCGGCCGCAGTGGCAGCCAGGGCGAACATGGCAAGCAGGGTCATCGCGATCAGCGCATAGAATATACTGTTGGGCATCTGGCGTTTCCTGAAATCCGGCTTGGCCGTTCGGCTATTGGCTTCAACTGGCAATCCTAGTATCTTGACCAGTGAAGCGATGGAAATCGCGGCAAATAGCATTCTCTTCATAATAATCCCCCCTTTTGTTAACTTTTAGAACTTGCGTTAACTTTTATAGCATAATTGTTGTTAATCAGCGCTATGTTTATGGATCCGGCCGACGCGATCATTCTCTAGTTTCGTAGCTAGAACCAGCTAGAACCATAAGACTGCATTCGCAATCGCAAGTATACAAACGGCCAGTTGTTTTCAGAAACCGCGGACGATCAGCGTGCCCTTCATGCCCGCGTCGCGGTGTCCTGGCAGATCGCAAATGAATTCATATTCTCCTGGCTTCCCGAACATAAAACTCTTGCGAGCGATCTCGCCGGCCTTTGCTTGCAAGCGAAAACCGAAAGCCGGCACGAAAAGGCCGTGCTCCGTTTCAGCCCCGCTGTTGTCGAGAACCAGCGTGACCGCCCGCCTGGCCGCGAGCCGAACCGTCCCCGGAGAAAACCTGAATTCCGTGGCAACGATCCTGACTTCGGTGGGCTTTGTCTCGTTCAAGGAACCAAGCGCTGAAATCTCTTGGGCCTGCGCCCAAGCAGCTAATGAAATCGCAACCGCCGGGATAATGACCGCGATAAGTGCGAGGCGCAGGGATTCGTTCCTATCTATCATTTCTCCCCCACGAAATTGCCTTTGAGCCAATTTCCGGTCTTTTTCGCAGATAGTGACGTTTCCGATACAACCGTATTTGTTGAAGCGCATCGGCCGAATGTCCTATGCGGCACAATAAAGAATATTGAATGTTGAATAACTCTCCGGCAGATGGTGTCGTCGTCATCACGCCGGTTACGAGTTGTTCTTGGAAATGGGGACATTCGCCGAGGCGCTGCCGGATGCGCCTCGGACCCGGCGAGCATAATTCAACCTATTTGCCTGCATTGTCGCTCCTGAGCGCAGCACCTTGCGGACCGTGTTCCGCGACACCCTCAGGTCCCTGGGCGATCTCCTCGATCGTCTTGCCCTTGAGAAAATGCTCACGGCGAATCCGGCCAATCGTCTCCACCGTCAGCATTCC
>JBOHJU010000182.1:0-6024 GCA_050728755.1 Methylocella sp. | reverse complement strand
GCGCTGCGCGATGCGCTTGCGATGCCGCACATCCGGACCCTGCGGGCTTTTGGAATGCCGGGCTATTACATTTACATTCATGCCCTTCGCGCCGCATTTGCCCCGGTCGTATCTTATCTTGGCCTCGCCGCCGCCAATGTGCTCACCGGCTCGGTCGTGGTCGAAACCATTTTCGGGATTCCGGGCATGGGCCGGTATTTCGTCGATGGCGCGCTCGGCCGCGATTACACGCTGGTGATGGGCACGGTCATCGTCGTCGCGGCGGCTGTCCTTTTGTTCAATCTCATCGTCGATCTCATCCTCGCTTGGCTCGATCCGCGCGTGCGTTATGACTCGAGGCCTCGATGAAGGAGCCTTTGCCGGCAACCCATCCGCGCCTTGCCACGTGCACATCGCGCAATTTGCCGATGCGGGCGAGCCTCGCCATCCTCGGTCTGATCGCGCTTCTTTGCCTCGTCGGCCCGCTCGTTTCCGGCCATCCCTACGATCAGGTTTATCGCGATTACGTGCTCGTTCGCCCCTCGCTTTTCACGCACCCGGTGGCGCGCGAAACGCATGAGGCGCTAGAGGGGATAGCGCGGCGCATGCGTGTGCGTCTCGAAACCTCGCGCCAGGACGGGGAGGTTCTGCATCTGACGTTTAGCGCCGATAAGCCAAACAATCCTCGCGCTTTGCGCGCTTTTGAACGCTCCGATGTTTTCGGGCCCGCGCGGATTGTCGAATCGAGCGACGAAGGGCGCCGCCTTTCCGTCGTCGCGCCCTTGAAGCGCACAGTGTTTCTGTTTGGGACCGACGCCAACGGCCGCGATCTTTTTACAAGGACACTCATCGCTGGCCGCATTTCGCTCGCCGTGGGCCTACTTGCCTCTTTCGTGGCCCTGACAATCGGTGTCGCCTATGGCGCTGTCGCGGGCTATGCCGGTGGACGCATCGATGCCCTGATGATGCGCATTGTCGAGATCGTCTATGCGCTCCCTTTCATTTTTTTCGTGATTGTCCTCGTCATGGTATTCGGGCGTCATTTCGTACTGATTTTCGTGACGATCGGCGCCGTGGAGTGGCTCGGCATGGCGCGGATCGTGCGCGGCCAAACGCTTTCGATCAAGCAAAGGGATTTTGTCGCCGCCGCCGAGGCGCTTGGCGCGAGCGCCCCGGCGATTCTATGGCGCCACGTCATTCCCAATGCTTCGGGGCCAATCGCTGCCTTTCTCGCCGTGCTCGTTCCGCGCGTGATCTTGCTTGAAAGCTTCGTGTCCTTTTTGGGCCTTGGCGTGCAGGAGCCGCTGACGAGCTGGGGCGTGCTTGTCGCCGATGGAGCCCGCAACATTCAAGGCTCTGTCCATCTTCTTATTTTCCCCGCACTGTTTTTGGGCGCTACGCTCGGCGCGTTGCAGAGTCTTGGCAACGCATGGCAGCACCGGCCGGGCGCCGGAAACCGTTGATGGACGCGTGCGGAAAACCGCTCCTCAAGGTGCGCGATCTTCGTGTGAGCTACGGTCCGGCGTCTGTCGTCAAGGGGGTGAGCTTCAGCGTCCGGCGCGGCGAGACGGCGGCGATTGTCGGCGAATCCGGTTCCGGAAAGACTCAGACCGTGCTCGCCGCGCTAAAACTCCTGCCCCGGCAAGCGGTCACTAAAGGTTCGGCGATATTCGAGGAAACCGAGCTTCTCGCGCTTTCGCGAACGCGGCTCGATGCGCTTCTTGGCCGCCGTATTGCGATGGTTTTCCAGGAACCCATGTCGTCCCTCGACCCCCTGTTTACGGTGGGCGCCCAGATCGGCGCGATCCTGCGTCTAAAGGCGGGCTTTTCACGCCGTGCGGCGGCGGCGCGGGCGACGGAGCTTCTGGACCTCGCCGGCATTGCGGAGCCGGGGCGCCGCGTCCATGCCTATCCGCACGAATTGTCCGGCGGCCAGCGCCAGCGCATCGCGATTGCCATGGCGATTGCCTGCAACCCCGATCTTTTGATCGCAGACGAGCCAACGACGGCTCTCGACGTGACGGTTGCCGCAAGAATCCTCGAACTTCTCGCCAAGCTCAAACAGAGTTTTGGCATGGCGATGATTCTTATCAGCCACGACCTTGGGCTTGTGCGCCGGATCGCCAACAGCGTCCACGTGATGCGCGAGGGGAAAATCATCGAAGCCGGTTCCGCCGCCGAGGTCGCCGCGAACCCGCGCCACGACTATACCCGCATGTTGATGGCCGCCGTGCCCAGCGCCCGCGCACAATCCCGAACAGATGCGCCGGTGCTCTTGCGCGCCTGCGGCATCGGCGTGCGGTTTCGCTTGCCTGGCGCTTTGTTGAGCCCGGCGCGGGAGATCAAAGCGGTGGATGCGGTGAGCCTGTGCCTTAATCAGGGCCGCACGCTCGGCATCGCCGGCGAATCGGGCTCCGGCAAATCGACGCTTGCGCGGGCGCTATTAAAACTCGTGCCGGCGAGCGGTATGATCAGTTTTAATGGGCGCGACATCACTCCACTCGATAGGGCCGCGATGCGGCCGCTACGGCGCTTCATGCAATTGGTGTTTCAAGATCCCTACGGCTCGCTGTCGCCCGCGATGCGCATCGGCGATATCGTTACAGAGGGATTGCGCGTGCATGAACCCGCAATGAGCCGCAATGCGCGGGACGCACGCGCGGCCTTGGCTCTAGAGGAGGTTCTCCTCGACCCTAGCCTGCGGCGTCGTTTTCCGCATGAATTGTCCGGCGGGCAGCGGCAGCGGGTGGCAATCGCGCGCGCGATCATCCTGAAACCGCGTCTCGTCGTGCTCGACGAGCCGACCTCGGCCCTCGACCGCGCAGTCCAAACCGGCATTCTTGCCCTGCTCAAAGATTTGCAGAAGGAGCATGGGTTGACCTATGTCATTATCAGTCACGACCTCGCGGTGATCCGCGCGGTCGCCGACGAGATCGCGGTGATGAAGGATGGGTGCATCATTGAACAGGGACCGGCGCAAGAGATTGTCGAGCGTCCGCGCGAGCCCTATACAAGGACGCTCATCGCGGCCGCGTTTCAAACTGGCGAGGTATAACGGCCGCCGCGCCGCCTCCAGGATTTGTGTCGCAAAACCGATATCGTGTGCCGGTTGATATGCGCCTGGCCGACGGGCCGGATCAAACAGAACGGCGAGGCCAGCTCCATGCTTTTCGATGGACAAACGATCAAGGTTGAATTCCAAAACGGGGGGCTCGCCGAACTGCGTTTCGAGCGAGTCAACGAGGCCGTCAACAAGCTCGACGCTCTAGCCTTCGGCGAGCTGCGCCGCGCGATCGACGCCATCGCGACCACGCCCGCAATTCAGGGCGTTTTGATCACCAGCGCCAAGGATACATTCATTGTCGGCGCCGACATTTTCGAATTCACCGGCGTCTTCAAGCGGCCGGAAAAAGACATTGCAGCTTTTGTCGGTGGGAACAGCGCAATTATAACGGCGCTCAACGATCTCCCGGTGCCGTCCGTCGCGGCGATCAACGGTCTAGCGCTTGGCGGCGGGCTCGAGGTCGCGCTCGCCGCCGATTACCGCGGGATGTCGAGCGCCGCGAAAATCGGCTTTCCGGAGATACATCTGGGGATTTTCCCGGGGTATGGCGGCACCGTCCGCCTGCCGCGCCTGACCGGCTTGGGGCCAAGCGCCGAATGGATTATTTTTGGCGCCCAGCAGAGCGCCGAGCAAACGCTGCACGCGGGCGCGGTCGATGCCGTCGCCGTGCTGGAGGAATTGCGGCTCGCCGCCCTCGCAATGCTCAAGATGGCGATCGCGGGCGAGGCTGATTGGCAAGGCCGACGCACGCGCATGAAGCAAAGCCTCGGGCTTGCCAAGGAAGAGGCGGCAACTCTTCTTGCCAATGCCAAGGCGCAGGCGGCGAAGGCCCTGCCGCATCTGCCGGCGGCGCATTTCGCGGTGGAGTTGCTGGAAAAAGCCTCGGGTCTCGACCGCGACGCGGCCTTGGCGCTCGAAGTCGAGACTTTCGCAAAAGCGGCAAAGACGCAAGCGGCGGATTCGCTTGTTACGATTTTTGTCAACGAGCAAGCCGTCAAGAAGAGCATCCGCCGTTATGCCAAGGCCGCGGCCCCGGTACGCAAGGCGGCCGTCGTCGGGGCTGGCATCATGGGCGGCGGCATCGCCTACCAAAGTGCCTCGCGCGGCGTGCCGATCGTCATGAAGGATATTTCCGCCGCAGCCCTCGACCTTGGCATGTCGGAAGCGCGCAAATTGCTCGCCAAGGAGGTAGAGACCGGAAGGTTCACGCAAGACAAGGCCGATGCGATTATAGGCTCGATCACGCCAAGCCTCACCTATGAAGGTTTCGAAAAAGCCGATGTGGTGGTCGAGGCCATCGCCGAAAATCTCGCGGTGAAGCAAGCGGTGTTGCGCGAGATCGAGGAGATTGCCTCCCCCACCGCAATCCTTGCCTCGAATACGTCGTCCTTGCGGATCGGCGATTTGGCGGAAGCTCTGCGCCGCCCGGAAAATTTTTCAGGAATGCATTTTTTCAATCCTGTACCGAAAATGCCGCTCGTCGAAGTGGTTCGCGGCCCCAAAACCTCTGCCCGGGCAATCGCCGCCATCACAGGTTATGCGGCGGCGATGGGCAAGTCGCCGATCGTTGTCGGGGATTGCCCTGGGTTTGCCGTCAACCGCACGCTCACGCCTTATCTCATCGCGTTTCTGCGCCTCGTTTACGACGGCGCCGATTTTTTAGAGATCGACAAGGCGATGGAAGGCTTCGGCTGGCCGATGGGTCCGGCCACTCTCATCGATGTCATCGGCATGGATATTTCGCACCATGTCATCGAGTTCATCTCGGCGGGATTTGCGCCGCGTATGGCCGTGCCTTTCGAGACGGCCATTGAGATCTTGCTGCACAACGGGCGTCTCGGCCGGAAGAATGGCCGCGGCTTTTATAAATATCAGAACGATTCTAAGGGCAGGCCGCGCAGGGAAGTCGATCCGGAGACGGAACGGCTTCTCGCGGCCGGACAGCCCAACGGCAGGAGCCCCTTCGGCGAGGAGGAGATTGTTGCCCGCATGATGCTGCCGCTGATCCTCGAGGCGGCGCGATGCGTCGAGGACGGCATAGCAGCGTCGCCGGGGGACGGGGATATGTGCCTAATCCTCGGCCTTGGCCTGCCGCGCTATCTTGGCGGCGCGCTCAAATACGCCGACTACCTCGGTCTCAAAAACGTCGTCGATCGCGCTGACAGCTGGGCCGGCCTTAGCCCAATCTACCGCTCGAGCGAGCGCCTGCGCGCCATGGCTGGTGCGGGGGAAATGTTCTATCCCGGGTGAACCTTAATAGGGGAGCACGACCATTGTGCAGAGTGATCGACGGAACCATAACATTGCAGGCAGCACCTGGGAAATGGAGCGAGAGATCAGGGTGGTCCGATCGTCAAAGTTGCACCTTTTAAAGCCGCATGATCGGCTGAAAAAGAGGCGGGTTCGACCTGAGGTCTGAAGTCCCGGTACTTTTTTACGAGAGCTGCGATTCCGACATCCGTGGATTGAGAGAACACCAAGTCGTTAGCGTTAAGGACAGTAATGCGGTTAATTGTCATCGCAACGCGCCTCGCAATACTAGTGAATGTGAATGATCCATTTGGTGGTGATCTCAAATCAAAGTGATCTGTGTCGGAGAACGACATATTGTTCTCTGCGTACAGACACAGTGACGGTGAAACCGGTAGGATTCTCTTTAATGGATTTGATTTCGGAATGAACGCCGAAGGATTGTCGCTAGTTATAAATAGCGTTTCAGTTTTATTAACCAGAACGCTCCAATCTTGATTGTAAAGAAGCCGCGTCATTTTGGGGAGACGCTTCGTAACAAAGAATTTGATGTAGTCAGGGTCGATCTCGATGTTGAGAGTAGCGGGATCGAGCCGGTGCCCGTCTAGGGTCCGGACTCAATTCATTCAGATCCAATAAGCTAAGGTAGCGACAAAGCAGAGGGCCGAAAAGAAGTTTTGCGCGAGTTTGTCGTATCTTGTTGCGATCCGCCGGAAATCCTTGAGCCTGCA
>JBOHJU010000181.1:0-6073 GCA_050728755.1 Methylocella sp. | reverse complement strand
ATACTGTGCGGGATCGCCACGGGCTGCCTGTGGCCCATGTGCTCTTCGGTCATCACGAAAACGACCGGCGGCTGATCGACCACTCGATCGGAAAGATGAGGGAGATTCTTCGGGCGGCCGGCGGCGAGGACGTCTGGGACGTGAACCGGACCGCTCACCTCATGGGCACGTGCCGGATGGGCAGCGACCCCAACGCATCGGTCGTCGATGCGAACGGCCGCGCGCACGACGTGCCGAATCTCTTTATCTGCGACGGTTCGGTGTTTCCGACCTCGGGAGCCGTGAATCCGTCGCTGACCATCCAGGCGATCGCCGCGCGGACGGCGGATCGCATCCAAGCCCTGGCCGCTCGAAGCGAACTTTGATCGCTCGGGCAGCCAATCATCCGTGTTTCGCTCGGCGAGTGCCCGCGCATCGCAATGAAACCGATCCTTGGATGCATGAAAGGCTTTTCGGCAACGGCGTTACTTTGGAAGGGCGCTCTGGGCAACGCGATGACGGTCCTGATCCTGGACGTCCGGACGTTAATCGCTCATCTCGATGCTGGTGCGGCAGTTAATCTGATAAATGCTGGCCCCCTCTTGCCGCCATTCCCCTTCGGTCCGGGACGCCGAGCCCACTTGCGCCTTACCGCAGCTGCCCGATCTGGTTGCCAACCGCTTCGGTGAACCAGAGCTTCCCTTCGGGCCCCGCCGCGATGAGTTCAGGCTGGCTATTGGCCGTCGGGACGGGGAACTCGGTCAATTTGTGCTTGGGAGTGGGGCTGATGCGCCCGATCTTGTCGCCAGCCGCTTCGGTGAACCAGAGCTTGTCATCGGGCCCCGCCGTGATGCCAAGAGGCTCGCTATTGGCTGTCGGGACCGGGAACTCGGTGACGACGCCTGCGGTGGTGATGCGCCCGATGTTGTTGCCAACCTCCTCGGTGAACCAGAGGTTCCCCTCGGGCCCCGCCGTGATGCCAACAGGCCCGCTACTGGCCCTCGGGACCGGGAACTCGGTGACGACGCCTGCGGTGGTGATGCGCCCGATGTTGTTGCCAATGAATTCAGCGAACCAGAGGTTGCCGTCGGGCCCCGCCGCGATGCCAAAAGGCAGGCTACTGGCCGTCGGGATGGGGAACTCGGTGACGACGCCTGCGGTGGTGATGCGCCCGATCTGGTTGCCAAACTCCTCGGTGAACCAGAGATTGTCATCGGGCCCCGCCGCGATGCCAAAAAGCAGGCTACCGGCCGTCGGGATGGGGAACTCGGTGACGACGCCTTTGGTGGTGATGCGCCCGATCTGGTTGCCAAACTCCTCGGTGAACCAGAGGTTGCCGTCGGGCCCCGCCGCGATGCCGCCAGGCCCACTAAAGGCCGTCGGGACCGGGAACTCGGTGACGACGCCTTTGGTGGTGATGCGCCCGATGTTGTTGCCATGGGATTCGGTGAACCAGAGATTGCCATCGGGCCCCGCCGTGATGCCAACAGGCTCGCTGCCGGCCGTCGGGATGGGGAACTCGATGATCATGCCGGAGAGCGCCAAGGCGGCAGTGAGAGTCGCCCCAAAGATGAGCAGGCTCAAAAGCCCGGCAAATAAGGAGAAACGATGTGAGATGTGATGCTGTTTCATATACGACCCCACCCTGTTAGATAGATGACAGCCCACCGGAGGATAAACGAACGGTAACGCCTTTGGTTCCACGCGGCTATCAATATTACAGTGCTACAGCTCGCGCAGGCCAGAGCCTCCAGCACAGCCTAGCTAGGGCTTGACGCCGGCCACCATGGGCTTTAAGGGCGCGAGCAACGGAAGACGAGCACCGTTCAGGGATTCAGGCCCGCCCCTTGGGCAAGCCGCGCCACCATGGCGCCGATCGCCGCCGCGGCCGCTGCAACCTTTGCCGCGTCCTTGCCGCGAACCACGATCTCATTGTGAAAGCCGCCGTCGCGGAAAGCGGGATAGGAGCCTATCGAAAGTTCCGGGTTAACGGCGGCGAGATCGCCGAGTGCGGCCGCGTATGTTCCTTCGAACAAACCCAGCGCTGGAATTGTCTCGGCGGTCATCGGAGCGCCGGTCGCGAGCTTCGGCGCAACATCGTCGAGCATAGCCTGCATGATCGCGGGAACCCCCGCCAAAACGATGACATTGGCGATCCAAAAGCCCGGCGCCGCCGATATCTTGTTCTCGATAAGGCGGGCCCCATGCGGAATGCGCACCATCCTCCGGCGCGCTTCGTTCAGATCCTGAGGCTTGATTCGCTCAAGCAGAAGTTTTATCGCACGCGGATCTTCCGAAATTTCGACATCGAGCGCGGCGGCCACCGCGCCGGCGGTGATGTCGTCATGCGTCGGGCCTATGCCCCCGGTCGTGAAGAGATAATCGTAACGCGCACGCAGCGCATTGACCGCCGCGACAATCTCGGCCTCCACATCGGGGATGACGCGCGCCTCGCGCAGATCGATGCCGATCTTGCTAAGGTAATCCGCGATATAAGCGATGTTCTGGTCCTTGGTGCGCCCGGAAAGGATCTCGTCGCCGATGACGAGGAGCGCCGCCGTCACGGATGCAGCTTGCGTCATGGCCGTTCTCCAAGACGTTTGATAGCACGAAAGGCCGCCTACCCGCGGCGCCCAAAAAAATCGTGGAACCTTCAGCAATTCCTGTTTGAGAGGGTATGATGGCGGAGTTAGCGGTTATGATCGACGGCCGGGTCTACCGGGTGGCTTGCGACGAAGGCGAGGAAGTCCGTCTCGGCGACCTCGCGCAATTGGTCGATGCCAAGGTTTCCGCGCTGCGGCAGCGGTTCGGCGAGATCGGCGACCAGCGTCTTGTCATCATGGCGGCGATCACCCTTGCCGACGAATGGGCGGAGGCGAACGCCCGGGTCCGCGAGCTCGAGGCCGAACTCGCGCGGGTGAAGGCTCCTTCGACCCCTGTCCCCGACTGGGCCGAGCAAGTCGCAGTTTCGCTGAACGAAGCGGCACAGCGGATCGAGCAGGTGGCGCAGGATCTGAATGATTCCAGCCGCGAGTAGGCGCGGGCGTGAAGTGGGACGCTCCCCGAAGCTCACCGCGCGCCAGACGCGCGAGACGATCAAACGCCGCGACTCCGGCGCGCCGGAATTGGGATATGAGATTGCGCGCAGCGACCTGTCCGATCCCATCCCTTCCGAATACTGCAGAGGCACGGAGCCTACCCGGGCGCAGCCATGGGCGTTACGCCTTTCCTTTGCGAAATCTGGTCACGCCTCGTGCAGAAACTCCATGCTCGCAAGGAGCGTCTCCTTGCATGAGGGAATCGCAAGATTCCCATCCTCCCGCAACGGCCTTGGCGGTACACGCAAAATTTACCATCCCCACCTGTAACCAAAACGGCGCCGCGGCGAATATCAGCTCGTGGGCGCAATGCCGAACCACGGATCCGGCGCCCATCACAAGGAAAGATCGCCCAACACCATGCAAACCCAATCGTCTCGTGTCCCCCACCACGCGTTACGCGCCGCAAGCACCGCGCTTGCTCTGTTTCTGGCCGTGCTTGGCATCGCCGTCTTCGTCCGTCTCGCGACGCCAGCGGCGGTGGAGCTTGCCAGGCCCATCAATCCTCCGCTCGCGGGCCTGCCGGATTCCACCCCCGGCGGAACCGGGAGAGCAGTTTTTGCCGGCGGCTGTTTCTGGGGCGTTCAGGCGGTGTTCCAGCATACCTTGGGCGTGACGAGCGCAGTATCGGGATATGCGGGCGGCACGCCAGCCGCCCCTAGCTACGAGCAGGTCAGCTCTGGCCGCACGGGGCACGCCGAATCTGTCGAGATCACCTTCGATCCGAAGCAGATCTCCTTCGGCCGCCTGTTGCAGATCTATTTTTCGGTGGCGCACGACCCGACACAGTTGAACCGGCAAGGGCCCGACGGGGGCACGCAGTATCGCTCCGAGATTTTCGCCACGAGCGACGCCCAGCAGCGCGCCGCCGAGGCCTATATCGCGGAACTCGAAAAGGCGCATGTCTTTCCGCGCCCGATCGTAACCAAGGTGGAGCAGCTGCGGGCATTCTATCCCGCCGAACCCTATCATCAAGATTTTGCCACGCTGCATCCAGACAGCCCCTACATCGCGCACTACGACCTGCCAAAAATCGCCAATTTGAAAAAGCTCTACCCGGAGTCTTACCGCGAGCAGGCGGTGCTCGTGGGCGGCGGCCAACAGTAAAGAGGGGGTCTCGAAAATGTTGCGGCGCGATTTATTGTCGATGTTGGCATTGACTGCGGGTGGCGGTTTCGTTTTCCCAACTTGGCTCTTCGCCGAAGCGGAGAAGCTGGAAGTGACGAAGACCGACGCGGAATGGCGGCGCCTTCTCACACCCGCCCAGTATCAAGTGCTCCGGCATGAGGACACGGAGCCGACGTTCAGCAGCTCGTTGCTTGACGAACATCGCAAGGGTATCTTCGTCTGCGCCGGCTGCGAGCTGCCGCTCTTCAAATCGGAGACCAAGTTCGAGAGCGGAACCGGCTGGCCGAGCTTCTTTCGTCCGATCGAAGGCGCGGCGGGCACCAAAGCCGACTGGAGTTTCGGGATCAAACGCACCGAGGTGCATTGCCGGCGCTGCGGCGGGCATCTCGGCCACGTCTTTAACGACGGCCCGCCGCCGACCGGCCTGCGCTACTGCATGAATGGCGTTGCCTTGAAATTCATACCGGAAGCGAGCTGACGGATCGATCCAAGGAGCTGCCCCATTCTTGACGAGTTCGCGGATGCGAAACTGGCGAATCAAACTGGGGACCGGTCATGACTGAAATTCATGAGACACACCTCGGGGCGCTGCGGCGCCCGCGCCGGCTGCTGATCTACCGGCACACACGCATCACCCGGTTGACTCATTGGATCAATCTCTTGTGCGTGACGGTGCTGCTGATGAGCGGTCTGCAGATTTTCAACGCGCATCCGGCCCTTTATTGGGGAAAGACCGGCGTCGATCCCGGCCAGGCGCTGTTCGAGATCGGGGCGCAGGATTCGGGCGGTGGCTCGCCTGTGGGATTCACGCGGATCGGCTCATCGACATTCGAGACAACCGGGATCCTCGGCGTCTCCCGCGACGCTAGCGGCGAGGCCGAGCAGCGCGGCTTCCCGCGATGGGCAACACTCCCTAGCTGGCGCGATCTCGCCATCGGGCGCCGCTGGCATTTCTTTTTCGCTTGGGCATTCGTCGCGAACCTCGTAGTTTACCTCGTGGCCGGAATGGCCAGCGGGCATTTTTGGCGCGAACTCTTGCCTAGCAAACAGCAGCTGCGGCCGCGCGCCCTACTCAACGATCTCGGAAACCATCTGCGGCTGAAATTTCCGCGCGGCGAGGCATCGCGGGGTTACAACCCCCTCCAGAAACTGGCCTATCTCACCGTGATCTTTGTGCTGCTGCCTTTGATGATCCTGGCCGGCCTCGCCATGTCGCCGGGGATGGACGCAATTTTCCCGTGGCTCGTCGATCTTCTTGGCGGGCGGCAGTCCGCGCGCACGATCCATTTTTTCACAGCCAGTCTGATTCTGTTGTTTGTTTTCGTGCATGTCGCAATGGTGCTGCTGGCTGGGCCACTGAACGAGCTGCGCGGAATGATCACTGGAAGATTTGCCCTTTCTCTTGAGGACGATCATGAATAGCGTTTGGCTCGCCCGCCGCCGGTTTCTGGCGCTTGGCGCGGCAAGCCTCGGCGGCACGCTGCTTAGTGGCTGTGACCGGCTTTCCGAGGCTCCGGATTTCGAGGAGTTTCTTGCCTCGGCCGAGTGGCTGACCTATCGCGTCCAGCGCCTCCTTGGCGGGAGGCACGCACTTGCGCGCGAATTTGGGCCCGCCGATATCTCACCGGTTTTCAAGGTGAATGGCACTACGATGCCCGATAGCGAGGAATATGCGGCCTTGCGGGAAAACAATTTTGCCGATTGGCGGCTGCGCGTCGATGGGCTGGTCGCCAGGCCTCTTGATTTGTCGCTCGCGGATTTGCGCAAGCTGCCGCAACGCACGCAGATCACGCGCCATGACTGCGTCGAGGGATGGAGCGTCATCGGCAAATGGCAGGGCGTGCCACTCGCCGTTGTACTTGCGCGGG
>JBOHJU010000180.1:0-6089 GCA_050728755.1 Methylocella sp. | reverse complement strand
GTCTTGCCTTAGGCAGACACAGGTTGTTGCCCGACGATCCGGGTTCCCGCGCGGAGGTGCGCCGGCTGTTCGATTGGTTCAGCCAAAAATTCTTCCGTGAAGTCACGCATTGGCTCGTTACCGAAAAGGTCTATAAGCGATTGATGCGGCGCGAGCAGGGCGGCGGCGGACCCGACATGGATCTCGTGCATGCGGCGCGGGGCAATATCCGCACCCATTTGCGCTACATCGGTTATCTGGCGGGCAACCGGAATTGGCTCGCCGGAGAGCGGTTTTCGCATGCCGACCTAGCCGCGGCGGCACATCTCTCATGCGTGGATTTTCTGGGCGACGTGCCATGGGAAGAGAACGAGACGGCAAAGCTCTGGTACGCCCGGGTAAAATCGCGTCCGTCGTTCCGCCCGCTGCTCGCGGACCGGCTGCCGGGATTCTGCCCGAACCCAATCTACGCGGATCTCGATTTCTAGGTCCGGATTTTAAGGTGCTGTTGCGCGAGCAGGCGCGCGCGCGGGGCTTCGACGTCTGCCGCATCACCAATCCCTCCGCCATCCCAGAGGCGCCGCAGCAGCTCTCCGCGTGGCTTACCTCAGGCGCTGCCGGCTCCATGGACTGGCTTGCCGCAACGCAAGCGCGCCGCGCCGATCCGCGCAAACTCTGGCCGGAAGCCGCAAGCATCATCATGCTCGGCATGAATTATGGTCCGGCGGGCGATCCGCTTGCCGCGCTGGCGCGTAAATCGGCCGGAAATATCTCCGTTTACGCGCGAAACCGCGATTATCATCGCCTTATCAAGGGCAAGCTCAAGCTGCTCGCCGCGTGGCTCGTCACCCAAGCCAAGGGAACAAAAGTCAAGGTCTTCGTCGATACCGCGCCGGTCATGGAAAAGCCGCTGGCGCAGGCGGCGGGTCTCGGCTGGGCCGGCAAGCACAGCAATCTGGTTTCGCGCGAGTTCGGTTCCTGGCTGTTTTTGGGCTCCATCTTTACCGATCTGCCGCTCGCGCCCGACGAACCAGAGCCGGATCATTGCGGCTCATGCCGCGCCTGTCTCGACATTTGTCCAACAGGGGCTTTTCCGCGCCCCTATGTGCTCGATGCCCGCCGTTGCATCTCCTATCTCACGATCGAACACAAAGGCCATATCGGACGCGAGTTCCGGCCGCTGATCGGCAATCGCATTTTTGGCTGCGACGATTGCCTTGCGGTATGTCCCTGGAACAAATTCGCCGCTAAGGCGCGCGAAGGCAAACTGCAAGCACGCGAGGATCTGTGCGCGCCGCCAATCGCCGATCTGCTTTCCCTTGACGATGCCGCGTTTCGGGCGCTGTTTACCGGAAGCGCGGTCAAGCGAATTGGTTATGACCGGTTTACGCGGAATGTCTTGATCGCGGCGGGTAACAGTGGTGACCTGGCGCTCATTGGATCTGTTGCGGAGAAACTGAAAAGCCCGTCGGCTCTGGTGCGCGCGATGGCGGTTTGGGCGCTCGGCCGGCTCGTTCCGCCGGGTACTCTGGCCAAATTCGAACGGCGCTATCTTCCCGGTGAGGCCGACGAAATGGTCGAAGCCGAGTGGGCCGCTGCAACCGGCGCGGCGCCCGCGCGCGTCATGACCGCGCATGCGGTCGATTTGCAAGAAGGCCGGCCGTCATGAAGCTCTTCGCATTCGGTTTTGGCTATTGCGCGCGTCATTTCATTGCGCGGTCGGGAAGCTCGTTCGAGGCTATCGCTGGTACCGTGCGCGCGCCCGCCAAAGCCGAGGAATTGGCGAGCGAAAATATCGAGACGTTCGGGTTCGGCCCCGAACATGAGGACGCTTCCATCGCGGAGCGTGTTGCCGCAGCCGATGTTATCCTCGTCTCGGTCCCGCCCGGCGTCTCGGCCGATCCCGTGCTCGCGCGGTTTGGCCACCGCATCGCCTCTCTCCGCCGCCAGCAGACAATCGTCTATCTCTCGACGATCGGCGTCTATGGCGACGCGCGCGGCGAATGGGTCGATGAAAAAACGATTCCGGCGCCGGCCTCGGAGCGGTCGCTTGCGCGGCTATCAGTTGAGAAATCCTGGGCCGCGGTCGGCAAGGAGAATGATAAAAAGGTCTATATCTTGCGCCTTGCCGGAATCTACGGCCCCGGACGCAATGTGCTCCTCACTCTTAAGGCAGGTACCGCGAAGCGCATCGTGAAACGCGGACAAGTTTTTAATCGCATCCATGTCGAGGACATTTGCCGCGCCATCGATGCCCTCATCACCCACGAGGGACCGGGCGATGTCTTTAATGTCAGCGATGACGCGCCGGCGCCGCCGCAGGACGTCATCACATACGCCGCGATGCTGATGGGAATCGAGCCGCCGCCCGAAATGGACGTTGAGTCCGCCGATCTGTCTCCCATGACGAGGAGCTTTTATGCCGAGAACAAACGGGTGTCGAACCGCAAGCTGAAGGACGAGCTCGGCGTAAAGCTCGCCATTCCGACCTATCGCGTCGGCCTTGACGCACTTTGGGAGGCGGGGGAAGGGCGGTAGCGCGGGGAGTGTACGCCGACGTCTAGCCCCGCGAGCGTTTACGCCCTGTACGATTTCGGCAAAAACCTCACAAGGGCCCCATAATCCGGGGCTTTTAAACGAGTGGGATTGCGCGGAAAAGGTGTAAGCTTGGCTATCGGCGGCTTATTTGTCGGAAGGCTGCAGCGTGAGACTATTTGTCTGATCGCGTGGAACTGGATTGTTTTCTCGCTTCCACGCGTGCTCCGAGGAACCGCATCAGCCGGGCTTTGAGATCTTCAATGTCGCCGGTTTCACATTCCCATATGACGAGCACGTCCCATGCACTTGCTTTTAATGCTGCGATGTTCGCGGTGTCGCGTTCTCTGTTCCGCGCAAGTTTCGGCAGCCAGTAGCTTTGGTTTGAGCGTGGCGCGCGGCCATCAAGACAAGCCGGCTCATCGTGCCCATGCCAGAAGCAGCCGTGCACGAATATCACCTTGCGGCGCGGCCCGAAAACGAGGTCCGGCTTACCGGGCAGACTTTTGCGGTTTAGCCGGTAGCGGTAGCCGAGGCAATGCACGAGACGACGCACCGCAAGCTCGGGCTCCATCCCCTTGCTCTTGATGCGCCGCATATTTTCGGAGCGGCGTTCCGATGAGATTTTATCTATCAGGTTCGAATTTCCCTTTGAGCCAGTCCCACACCGCTCTTTGTTCGGTGCGGGGAGCTTTCCGAAGCTCCGCGATTAGCCGCTTCGACGTCGGTAGCTCAACAGCGATGTTCGCCGCGCCCGTGTTGCACACCATGCAAATCGGGCGAAGGTTCGACAAGCTGTCATCGCCGCCGTGTGATTTGGCAACCAGATGCCCCATGTGCAGCACCGTCGGCTTGCCGTTCGCTGGATGCGGCTCACTCGCGATGGCACCGCACACATAACAAACAGACCCATAGAGTTCGAGCACTTTGGCCCGCGTTTCTTTTGAAATGGCGCGTTCGTCTGCTTCCTTGCGCTCGGCGGAGACGATCACATATTGGCCGGGTTTTAGGTCTGCCCGGTCGTTGTGTGTAAGAATTTGATAGCCCTGCTCATCACGCAATTCGCGCACCCTGCGTCCCCATTCGGAAGCTCCGGCGACCCGCGCAAGCTCCTCGGAATCCATGACTCGCCCAATGTTAGAAAGGAAATGGGCGCGCAATTTCTGCTTTGAGCCTGGCTCTCGCGCCATTAGCGAATCCCAAGGCCGCGAATCATCTGCATTCGAGCAGTCTGCCACGTCCCGGATGTGTTGCCGGCGATTAAATTATTGAATCACCGGGATTATCGTCCGCCGACCATTATTGCGAGCTTCTGCACAGGTATCGGCTTCCGCGCGCGCAACGCGAGCTTGATTTGTGCCGCAACCGCCCGCGCGACTGGCGGCGGAAAGGCGTTGCCAACTTGCCGGTAAGCAGTCGTCTTCCGTCCCGCAAATTCCCAGTCATCGGGGAAGCCTTGCAGCCGCGCCACCATGCGCACGGTCAGGCGCGGCATTCCTACGAAATCCCTCTCTGGCGCCTCTTCGGCAAGCGAGAGGCCGTTGACGCCGAGCGTCGCCCATGCCTTGCGTGCGCGCGTCGGGCCAAGATCGGGGCCGCCATGCTTTTTTGAGCCGCCGACAATTGTCGGTGCAATCTCATTTGCGCGTTCCCGCCACGCCGCCGTGCCATGCCAGCCCCTGGCCGCCATCATATCGTAAAGTGTTTCCCCGACGCTTAGCGGATTGTGAGTGGCCACTTGCGGCCATTCGAAATGCTCCGTCAACTCCCGCCGCAAGGCAACAATCACCACGCGCGGCCGAAGTTGCGGGACGCCGAACTCGGACGCGTTTAGCAATCGCCAATCGGTCACGTAGCCTAAATTCTCGAGCCTCTTTTTCAGGCGAAGCCGGTAATCTTCAAACACCGCATCGAGAAACCCGCGCACATTCTCGATCATGACGGCGCGCGGACGGATTTCATCAACCAGCCGCAGCGCAGCGGGAAACAAGTTGCGTTCATCTTCCGCGCCGAGCTGCTTGCCGGCCACCGAGAATGGCGGACAGGGCAGACCCCCCGCGAGGAGATCGGCTCCTTCATAAGGCCGCCCGTCGAAACCGCCCAAATCCCTTTCGCACACGTTCCAGCGTGGCCTGTTTAGCCGCAGCGTGTCGCAGAACTGCCGTTCAATCTCGACAAGGGCCACATGACCGAAACCGGCTTGTTCCAGCCCGAGCGCCTGACCGCCGGCTCCCGCGCAAATCTCGACTGAGGTGAATTCCATCTTTTGCCCCTACCGGCCTAATACTTTGCTGGTAGCGGTATCTTAGCTGATTCGTCCTTACGCGAGCCTTACTAAACGGACTAACAACATACATTTTGACTATAAGGCAGGAGGCGCTGCGCCAGCCGAACCAGTGCCAACGAGCAATACCGCCCGGCGCAGATTCGCCCGGAACCTTGATCTTCGCGGTGGACTCCCGATGCAAGGCACGGCGGCCAGACTAGGCACAGCTCAAGAAAAGCCGCACCACGCCATTTTGGTGGGGGCCCGCCGCAACCGCCGCGCGCCCCGGCTAGGATAACCCCTCAAAGAAACTGCGCCAGCAACGGGTTGACTTCTTGCGGCGCGTCCTCCTGCGCCCAATGCGAGACGCCGGGCAGCCGTTCGATGCGCAGATCGTGGACATACCGATCGGTTCCCTCGAGGCAAGGCAGACCGAGCGCTACGTCCTCTTCGCCCCAGATGACCAGCGTCGGCGTTTCGATCGGGGTGCCAAGATCGCGGGTGGCCATGACATCTCGGCCGGCCGCGCGATACCAGTTCAGCATTGCTGTCGCGGCGCCTGGCGCGCTCACGTTGGCGCGATAAACGTCGAGCACCTCGTCCGGAAACGCGTCCCGGTTGCGCGCTCCATTGCGCAGCGTTTTGGCAAGCAGGCTGCCGCCGCCCGCCGCAAGCAACAGCTCGGGCAGCACCGGCAGTTGAAAAAAACCAACATACCAGGATTTGCGGCGCTGATTCCATGTCTTCAATTCGCGGCGAAAGCATAAAGGATGCGGCACATTGACGATGACGAGCCGCGCCAGCGGGCGGATTGCCCGGATAGCGAACGTCCAAGCGACTAACGCCCCCCAATCATGACCGATCAGCGTCACTGAGGCCGCCCTCGATGCGTCGATCAGCCCGGCGACGTCTCCCGTGAGCTGGTTCAGCGAATAGTCCCCGCGCCGAGGCGGACGGCTCGTGCCGCCATAGCCGCGTTGATTGACAGCCCACACCCGGTAGCCGAGCCCGGCAAGAAACGGGACCTGATTGTGCCAACTTACCGCATGTTGAGGAAAGCCATGCAGCAGCAGCGCTAGCCGGTCGCCTTCGCCGGCCTCGAAGACCTCGAATTCGAGCCCATTGGCCGGAACCACGAGGCGGTGCGCTCCCAACAATCGTTCCGGCAACGTGCTCACGCTCGATCTCCTAGGGTTAAGACCTGATTAACCATGTTTTGATTCAAGAGGTTGGTCAACCGATTTGGAGGCTAACCGAGGGAATCGCATTTGGTTTGGTTCAACGACCGGCAAGGGGCGAAGATCGCGCC
>JBOHJU010000179.1:0-6247 GCA_050728755.1 Methylocella sp. | reverse complement strand
TTCCGGCACTGTCTCGGTGATCGACACGGCCACCAACACGGTGGTAGCCACGATCGGGGTGGGGATGGCGCCCGATGGGGTCGCCGTCACCCCTAACGGGACACACGTCTATGTCGCGAACGCGAGTTCCAATACTGTTTCGGTGATCCGCACGGCCACCAACGTGGTGCACACGGTCGGGGTGGGGACTAAACCCGTCGGGGTCGCCATCTCCCCGGATGGGACGCACGTCTATGTCGCGAATCTGCGCTCCAACGATGTTTCGGTGATTGCCAGGCCCGGCAACACGGTGGTGGCCACGATTCCGATGGGGATGGGGACTGGCGCCAACGCAGCCGCCGTCACCCCGGACGGGACACATGTCTATGTCGCGAATCGGTTTTCCGGCAATGTTTCGGTGATCAATACGGCCACCAACGCGGTGGACGCCACTGTCACGGTGGGGAATACTCCCTTTGCCGTGGGTATTGCGGCGCGGTGAGCTAGGAAAGCCTCTGGTCACGCCGGCGGGCACCAAGCGGCACCGTTCAAAGCCGGGGCGACGGGCGCCAACTTGCCCGCGGGACGAACCGGTCACGGCCAAGATTATTCACGAAATCGTGCTTCAATGCGTGATCCGGTCCAATTGGATTGGATCACGCACTAATCCCCGCCGAGCGGACTGTGCGAATTCTTTATCGATCGGGCAAGGCTTGCCACGGCTCATCAGCGCGCCGGTCCCGGAGCCGCGTCGGCGCGCGCCCTTTGGACGAGTCTTCCCTTGCGCCATTGCCACGGGACTAGGTTTGCCGCCCATGGCGGCGAACGCGGAAGCCAGGCCGGTGGCGGACCCGCGCGCGCGTGGTGACATTGTGCCCGGAATCTTCTAGCATTGCCATGCTCACGATGGCGGGGCGTCACAATGGCGAAATCAGACGGAGAAGGAGATCTGATCGCGGCCATTTACGACGCCATCATCGACCCATCCCACTGGGACGAGGTCGTCAAGCGCATCGTCGAAGCGACGAAATCGAAAAGTGGCGGGCTCGTTACCCATCAGGGCGACGCGACGAACTTGACCGCATTGTGCCGTGTCGATCCTTTTTATGCCAATGCATACGTGCAAACCTATCACAAAATAAACCCTCTTGCCGCGCCAGCACGGAGCGTCGCTCCGGGCGAGGTGCGGGCTTGCTCGTACATCACCCAGACCGATAGTTTCAAAGCCTCGGCGTTTTTCAATGAATATTTCCGCCCGCAAGGAAGCGACGATCTCGTCGTCATCGGTCTTCTGCGCGCGCCCAATGCCTTCGCACATTTGGCCCTTATTAGATCGCCCGCTGCGATTTGGGTGGAACCGGCGGAATGGAACCTCTTGGAAAATCTCGCGCCGCATATGCGGCGCACTGCGGCGATCCATGACCTCCTCTCCCGGGCGAGAGCAACAACGGATTCGGTCGCCATGGCGGTCGCGGCCGCCGGGTTCGCCGTCTTTCTCTTGACCGGGGATAGCCGGGTCCTCTTCGCCAACCCCAAGGCCGAGGACCTCGTGCGGCACAGGACGGGCTTGCGGGTTGAACGCGGGCAGCTAGCGGCCATGACCCCCGCGCTCACCCATCAGTTGCAGGCGCTCGCGCGCGCAGGGTCACGGCCCGGACGAGACGGAGGCGATATCGGCGGCACTCTTGAGCTTTGCCGCGGCGAAAATTGCCCGCCGCTTCTCGCCCATGTCATCCCGCTCGCCGCCAACCGCGCGGCGGCGGTCTTCGATATCGACCGGCCGGCCGTCGCCGTCTTCGTCGCCGATCCCGCCGGCGGCTTCGGTGCCCAGATCCGGCGCTTTGCCGTTCGTTACCGGCTGACCCCAGCCGAGACACGCGTGCTTGCGGAAATCATAGGCGGCGACGGGCTCCTCGCCGCCGCGAGAAAACTCAACATCACCGCGAAGACGGCGCGGAACCACGCGACCCGCATTTTCGAGAAAACCCTAACCACCCGTCAGACCGAGCTCATCCGGCGGTTTTTTGAGACCGCCTTGCCCGGCTCGCCCGGCAGCGCCTGAGTTTGCCAATAATATAGGCATCGCTTGAACCCGGCATTGGAGGTTCCTCTGATTCGCGGGCGGGACAAGCGTGCTATCCTTTCATTGATCATTGAAAATGATCTGGAAAACGAAACTTAAGGAAAAGCAAAGATGCTAGTCTCAAAGTTGCGAAATATCATGAGGCTCGTGTCTTTGAAACCGAAGGAGGAAGCGATGGACACAATTGCGTTGGACAGCCGGCTGAGCAAGCCAACGGCGACTTTCTTGTCACATCACCGCAAGCTGCTGGTCGACGGCGAGTGGGTGGAGGCGGCGTCGGGCAAGACGTTTTCCGTCTACAACCCGGCAACGGGCACGGTGCTGGCGCAGGTTGCCGAGGCCGACAAGGAGGACGTCGATCGGGCGGTGAGAGCGGCTAGGCGCGCCTTCGACCAAGGTCCCTGGCGCAAGATGACGGGATCGCAGCGCGGCCGGCTGATGTGGAAGCTAGCCGATTTAATTGAGCAGCATCTGGAAGAGTTCGCGGAGATCGAGTCGATCGACAACGGCAAGCCGCTGGCGGTCGCGCGCGTCGCCGACGTTCCGCTTACTGTCGACATGTTCCGCTACATGGGCGGATGGGCGACGAAAGTAACCGGCTCGACCATCCCGTGGTCGGCGCCGAATGAGTTTCTTTCCTACACGGTGCGCGAGCCCGTCGGCGTCGTCGGCCAAATCATTCCCTGGAACTTCCCGCTGCTGATGGCGGCGTGGAAGCTCGCCCCGGCGCTGGCTGCCGGTTGCACGATCGTGCTGAAAGTCGCGGAGCAGACGCCGCTGAGCGCGCTCCGCCTCGGCGAGCTGATCCAGGAAGCCGGGTTTCCGAGGGGCGTCGTCAACATCCTCGCCGGTTACGGCGAGACGGCTGGTGCCGCGCTAGCGGCCCACGACGATGTCGACAAGATCGCGTTCACCGGATCGACCGAAGTCGGCAAGCTCATCGTCAAAGCCGCGGCCGGCAACTTGAAGAAGGTATCGCTCGAACTCGGCGGCAAGTCGCCGACCATTGTTTTTGGCGACGCGGACATTGCAGCGGCGATTCCCGGCGCCGCCAGCGCGGTCTTCTTCAATCACGGCCAGTGCTGCTGCGCCGGGTCGCGGCTCTATGCGCATAAGAAGATATTCGATGAGGTCGTCGAAGGCGTGTCGGCCGAAGCAAGAAAGATGAAGGTGGGGCCAGGGCTCGATCCAAGCACCGACATGGGTCCGCTGGTTTCCGAAGAGCAGTTCCAGCGTGTCACCAGCTATATCGAGTCAGGGGTCAACGAGGGTGCCAAGGTTGTCACCGGCGGGAAAAAGGCCGGCGGCAACGGTGGCTATTTCGTCGAGCCGACCGTCCTGACCAACACCAAGCCGTCGATGAAGGTCGTCCGCGAGGAGATTTTCGGGCCGGTGGTCTGCGCTGAACCGTTCGACGATGCGGACTTGGAGAGGATCGCCAAGAAAGCGAATGACACGATCTATGGCCTGGCTGCCAGCATTTGGACAAAGGACATCAGCAAGGCCCACAAGCTGGCGAGCCTCATCCGCTCCGGCACGGTGTGGATCAACTGCCACAACGTCTTCGACGCATCCTTGCCCTTCGGCGGCTACAAGCAATCCGGATGGGGCCGGGAGATGGGCGGCGAAGTGCTGGCGAATTATACCGAGATCAAGGCGATAACAGCCAAGCTCTGAGCTGCTGCCGTTCGCTGGGGCGCGGGCACGTCACTCGCGCCCCGGACGAACGTAATACGTTTATCGCGAATCGCGCTTGGCTTGCATGTTTTTGTTGTGCTGGCTGACCGCGCCGAGTTTTGCGGGATTGCGCAGTGAATATGTCGGCGTGCTCTTGGGATTGATTCCTTCATTGGCGGTGCGTCCCGGCGAGGGCCGCGTGGCGTTTGCGTCGGCTGTCCGGCGAAGTTCGAGCGCGCGCTTGGCCCCGTCGATCAAATCCTGGCGGGCGGCTTTGGCTTGCCTGCGCGTGACTTCCCTGTTCAGCCGCTGCAACGCCGCGGCGAGGACATCGCGCTTTTCCCGCATGCCGCTATCGTCCGTGGCGGCGCGCGCGCCTTTTGGCGCCGCCTTGCCTCGAAGTTCCCGGCGCTGGCGCGATGCCAAATCCTGCGCACGGTCGCGCCGTTCCCGCACGAGCTTGCGCAGCTCCGCCAAAACCTGATCGGGCAAAAGCCCCAATGCCGGATGGTGGGTTTTTTCCACGAGGGTCAATTCATCGGCGCCGAGCAACCGGCGTTCTTGCTTTATGCTGCGAGCCATGCGCAAATTCCTCCTCTAAAGAGCGAAAATTCAAGCGCGGACCGAACGCTCCTTCCCCATTACCGCTGGCATCGCTCTTGCGTCAAACGACGTTCGATCTCCGCGATCACATAATACCAGATCTCTCTGACGAGAACCTATGCCGAAGGCCGTCATTGCGACCCCGAGCGAAGCGAGGGGGAAGCAATCCAATTCCCTTCCGGCGCTTCTGGATTGCTTCGTCGCTTCGCTCCTCGCAATGACGCCCCTCACCATGAGTCGTCATCCACGAGACTTGGAATGATTTGCAAGGTCGTTGGGGATCACGGCGATAACCTGGCTTCGGTTTCTTTCACGCCTCGCCCTTGGCCAGCAATTCGGCGTAAGTATCCTGAGTCATCTCGCCGCCCGCCTCCGGAACTCGTTTGCGGTCGTCCCGCGCCAGCGCCTCTTGCACGATGTCGATCCGTTTCCATGCAGGCAAAGGCGGTTCCACGCCAGGTACGGGGACGTATTTCGACTGTTCGAGTTTGCGGTGGGGATGGATGTAGCGCGGACAGTTGACCCAGATTGATTCGACCGCCACGGCGATCAAGAATTGCGCGCCTGGATAAATTTCCAGCAACGGATGGTCCAACAGAACTTCCGCCGAGCCCTGTACGCGAAGCCGGTTCGGCGTTTCGAAATCGATGAACAACAGACCGACTTGCGGCGCGTTCATGATGTTGCCGATGGAGTAATACATTCCGTTGCCGTCATAATTGGGAAACAGCAGCGACGAGGCGCCGGTGACACGGACGAAGCCTGGCGCGCCGCCCTTGTACGACACCGTCGGCCGGCCGGAGGCGTCCACGGTGGAAAGAAAGAACATGTCCCGCGATTGAATGAACTCCGCCTCATGGGCTGCGAATTCGCCATGGACGACTGCGTTCTCCAGCAAGTCGGCGGTGCGGCGCGTATCGAATTTCTCTTGCAGCGCCCGATGTTTCTCCGTGTAGAATTTCGACATGGCCTTGCCCCTCGTTCAGTCGCTCAAAACCGCCGCTTGGATGCTCTCATATTTATGAAGTTATTAGGAGTGACACTCTCGGCCTCATCTGCGTTCGCTAGGGAAAGAAACTACCGGCCGGGGCGATGCCAAATCGGCGCGCCCCGCCATGCCCATGGCCGTAGCCAAGGTTTCGATATTCAGCGCCGCGCCGCTGGCGCCGGGCGGGTTTCCGCGCCTCGCAACAAACTGTTTGGCCATAATCTTTGCCGCATTGTCATGCAACCATTGAAAAGCTTTGATCGTTCGCCTCACCGGCTATACAGCGATGAATGTAGCGCGTGATATCGCCGCGGTACTGGCGGGGTGACGCGGCGCTCCACCCATGCGCCAAGCCAAAAGGTTAAACCATCCATGCCGGAAGCAATTACGGCCTCGCTCCAAGCCGCCGTGACGCGTACCGCCGAGACCGCGCTGGAGCGGATCACTGCGGCGCGGAGTTCGGTGGAAGCCATCATCTTCGGTCAAGGGCAAGTTGTCGAGCAGGCGTTGATCACGCTTCTTTCGGGCGGGCACGGCTTGCTTGTCGGCGTGCCGGGACTGGCCAAAACCAAGCTCGTCGAAACCCTTGGCGTCGTACTCGGCTTGCAGACGCGCCGCGTCCAGTTCACGCCCGATTTGATGCCCGCCGATATACTTGGCTCCGAAGTCCTCGAAGAAAGCGCCGACCGGCGCCGCAGTTTTCGTTTCGTGCGCGGCCCCATTTTCACCCAATTGCTGATGGCCGACGAAATCAACCGGGCAAGCCCCAGAACTCAGTCGGCGCTGCTCCAGGCGATGCAGGAATATCACGTCTCGGTCGCCGGCGAACGGCACGATCTGCCGCGTCCTTTTCACGTGCTCGCGACGCAAAACCCGTTGGAGCAAGAGGGCACATACCCCCTACCCGAGGCCCAGCT
>JBOHJU010000178.1:0-6257 GCA_050728755.1 Methylocella sp. | reverse complement strand
GGCAAGGCCGTGGCGCACGGCGCCCGCCTGGCCGGAGAGGCCGCCGCCCGCCACGCTGACCGTCAAATCATATTGGCCGGTGCGCTTGGCGACGCCAAGCGGCTGCTGCAGGATCATCCGGAGCACGGGGCGGGCGAAATAGGCATCGAGCGCCTTCCCGTTCACCAGGGTTCTGCCGGGGCCGGGCTTAATCCAGACCCGCGCGACCGCATCCTTGCGCTTGCCGGTGGCGTAGGCGCGTCCCTGCGGATCGAGCTTTTGCACATAGCGCGGAGAAGGCTCCGGAGCCGGCGCCGCCGCGCCCTTCAAATCCTGAAGCGAAGCTAAGGTTTCGGGCATGATCAGGCGAGCCTCGCGTTCTTGCGGTTGAGGCTCGCGACATCGAGCGTCACCGGCTGTTGCGCGGCATGCGGATGTTCGGCTCCCTTGTAGACCCGCAGATTGCCGAGCTGCCGGCGGCCAAGAGGACCACGCGGGAGCATCCGTTCCACCGCCTTTTCGACGATGCGTTCTGGGAACCGGCCCTCCAGAATGAATTTGGCCGAACGTTCCTTGATGCCGCCCTGATAGCCGGTATAGCGGTAGTATATCTTCTGCTCGCGCTTGCGGCCGGTCAGAACCACTTTTTCGGCGTTGATGACGATGATGTTATCGCCATCGTCGAGATGCGGCGTGAACGCCGGCTTGTGCTTGCCGCGCAGCCGCAAGGCGATCAGCGAGGCGAGCCGTCCGACGACAAGCCCCTTGGCGTCGATCAACACCCATTTTTTTTCGACGTCCGCCGCCTTGGCGGAATAAGTCTTGCCAAACATTTGAGATTCCGTGGCAAACACGCGCAAGATTCCCTGAACGGCAGGGCTTGCGTATTCATTGGCGCTCCTTTTATGGACCTATTCCCCAGGGGTCAAGGCGATCGTCAGCCGCGCACACCGTCTGGCGAGGACATAACATGGGAGCCGCTTTAGTCGCCAGGGTGTCGCGATTGGTGCCGGCGACGAACAGTTTCCGCCGGGTCAAGCAATCGAGCATGGCGGGGATCATCGGAAATGTTCCGAATACGTCAGCCCATTAAGAACTGATCTTGAACAATGCAAAGGGTCCGCTCGTGCCGTCCGGCTGTTGCCCCAAATCGTTCCGAACCGCGATGACCGTGCCGACAACGTGGCCGCTATGGTCGAGGAAGTAGCCTCGGAGCTTGTAAACGGCCATTAGACCTTCGCCGGTCACCTCGATCCCTTCCGGCAGGCCCTCCTTCTCCGCGGCAGGCGTTACCGAGCCGGTGACCGTGAGCGCCACCCAACCATGAGCGAACGTGAGCTTCCCCGTTATCTTACCAGTCGCGTCGGTGGTGGCAACCAACTCCCCAGGCGGAGCCCACGGGAGCACGGTTGGCGACAGCGTGCCATTCGCCACGCTGCGGAAACTGCGGTATGACCACCTTCCGTTAAGTTGTGCCATCGTTAACCTCCCGAAGTAGAACTGACGCATGATCGCACTTTTGCAATCAATGCGCAAACCTGGCCGGCGACTCTTTCACTGACGTATATGAGCAACGACGCCTCTCCCGACGCCTTTCTGCGCGATATTTTGACGGCCGTGAAAACCATCGCGGTAGTTGGCGCCTCAGGCAAGGAGACAAGGCCGTCCTACCGCGTTTTCGCTTTTCTACTTGCGCATGGCTACCAGGTGATCGGCGTCAATCCAATCCTTGCGGGCAAGAGCGTTCACGGGACGACATTTTTCAAGATTCTGGCGGATGTTCCTTGGCCCATCGACATGGTGGACATTTTCCGCAACTCGGCAGCCGCCGGGGGAGTCGTCGATGAGGCGCTTGCGCTCAACCCCAGGCCTTGGGTGATCTGGATGCAGCTCGGCGTCCGCGACGAGGCGGCGGCGGCGAGGGCACAAGCGCTCGGGGTCAAGGTTGTGATGAACCGCTGCCCCAAGATCGAATACGAGCGCCTGGCGATCGGAAAAGCGTAGAGCGATTCGTTGCTAATGCGCTTTCGAAAGCGCCTGGCACTGTTACATTGACGAGAAATCGGCCAGACCGAGGCGCGAAACGGCGAGAAACGCGAGCAAAATCAGCGGGTGATTTTGCTCGCTTTCGTCCAACAGGGCTTAATGCAACTGTGCCCCGCCGATGATGCCCGGGCCAGGCAAGGAATTTGATGCAACCCGGTGCTCATCTAGCAATATCGAGACGCGGTCACGGGTCGTAAACCGGATTATCTCCTTGCGGCTGGTCACTGACGCATAGGATTGACGAGATCGTATCGTTTTGCATATTAAACTGTGGATCTTCGACAAATTGGTACCAGCCTGGGCCGACGGTCGCACTGGCTCCTCCAAAGCCCCCATTTTCAAAGAATTGCCAAGTGCCGGAAAGCACAATAACTGATGAAATACTGTCGTTCCAGTCATCACCTACGTAGCTATAACCCCAGTCAGGAGGAAAACTCATAAATGCGCCCTGACCGAATTGTGAAAAGCCAGCATCTTTGAATACGATGATTGAGGGGAGAAGATACATTGTACTACTCCTTATGTTGAAAACGTCTCACTTGGGCGTGTATGAGCCCGTTCAAAAGATTATGAGCTTTTACGGTTCCAAATGCTCTGAGCAGAGAAGCTCACTTTCGATATCGATCTATCCGAGCAGGGCCAGCCTCTGTCGTGTCTAGTCCACCACCTATACGAGGGCGTGTAGAAGCGGCCGGACGCATGCCCTGCGATGAAGGGCGGCCAAAAGCGGAGATGTGCCTTTGGGTTCGGGAGGGTCCGGATTCCAGTTCGTGAGGCTTGCCGGCAGCATGCACGCGCGAAGGTCCAGACTCCGTTGTATCTATACCGGCTGTACTGGTTGGGTGCGCACCCGATCCCTGCCTATGTCGTGTCTCTTTTTGTGCCATGCGTTGTTCTCCTTAGTGAACGTCTGGGCCGCTGTTGCTCGGCTTTTACCGATCTTTCGCCGATGCAACATTGCCCCTCATGAGCCCTTATTGAGACAGATGTTCATCATTTTTGGAGGAGACTTCACCTCCTCAAATGACGGCTTTATGTAAGGGCGCGAGACCAACACATCATAAAAACCGTGTTCCCGCACCCCCTATTCAGGGGGTAACAATGTTGCTAAATTGTGCACCGCGGCGGCGGTACGGGCGGGGGCGGTTGGGGTGAAAGTCGTGATGAACCGCTGCCCTAAAATCGACTACGAGCGCCTGCCGATCCCGAACGTGTAGAGCGGCCAAAAATCCCTGGCTAGCGCGCTTGCGAAAGCGCCTGCGCGTGCGCCACGGCCATCCCCAAAACGATCATCGCGAAAGCCTGATGCAAAAGCCCGGCCCACAGCGGAACCACCAAAACAAGCGTCGCGATGCCAATTGAAGCTTGCATGGCGACGAGCCCTGCCACCGCCCACGCGCGCCGAACCGCCCGGCTTCCCGCCGCAACTCGCGAAGCGTAAAAAACCTGCGCCAGAGCAAGCGCCAAAAGCGCATAGGCAATCGTTCTATGCTGGAACTGGACCAGCAAAATATTGTCGAGGAAATTCCGCCAGAGCGGCGAGAGAAGAACCAATTTATCGAGAGGCGGCCAATAATATCCGTCGATCAGCGGCCATGTGTTGAACGCGCGCCCCGCGCGTAAGCCAGCGACGAGGCCGCCAAGCCCGATTTGCACAAGCACGAGCACGACCATGCCGCCGGCAAACCACCGCAGCGCCGGCAATCTCCGCTCCGGTATTTGGACGCCGCTTCGCTTAAGCGAAGCGGCGAGCCAAACCAGCGCGGCAAACGTCACCGAGGCGAGCAGGAGATGAATCGCGAGCCGTTCCTGGGCGACTTCGACGCGCTCGGTTAGCCCTGACTTCACCATCCACCAGCCGACTCCCCCTTGCAAGGCACCGAGCGCCAGGACGCCGAGAAGCCTTGGCTTGAACGAAGGCGGCAGTAGCCCTTTCACCCAGAAAAAGATCAGCGGCAGCACCATGGCCGCGCCAATCAGACGCCCCAAAAGCCGATGACTCCATTCAAAGAAAAAGATGAATTTGAAACCGCTCAATTCCATGTCCGGAAAGAGCTGCGCATATTGCGGTATCTTCTTATAATTCTCGAATTCGGCCAGCCATTCGGCCGGGCTTAGCGGCGGAATGATGCCGGTTAGCGGCTTCCATTCGGTAATGGACAGGCCGGACTCCGTGAGCCTTGTCGCGCCGCCAACCATCACCATCAAAAAGACGAGACCGGCGAGGCTCCAAAGCCAAATCGCGACGCCGCGATGGCGTGCCGGTTGCCAGGCGACTTTTGTCTTGTGCAATAGTGTGAAATCGGCTGGCGGTTCGCCCATGCGGGGTTCCTCGATGCAAAAAGGAATGGTTGTGCGCCGACATGTAAAGACAGCTATTGGCCGGCGCAGCAAGTCTCAATATCGCCTTGGGATCCCGCGCGCGGAAAGAACGTTGCGCCAAGGACGTAGACCGGCGGCAGATCAATACAAGGCGGCGTTGCCCGGCCGCTTGCCAAATGGCCGGGTAGAAGGTGCGTGTGAGGTCCATCAGGCGATAGCCTGCCGTGCGGCGGAATGGGAGTGTAAATCTCCGCGCGCCCTAAGGGCGATTCGACAACCCTCGCCGGGCCGTGCTTCATGATCGTGGCTCCGGCGGCTTGCAAGACAACTAAGAGCGGCAGGCCCGACGCTTGGTTCAGCGTGTCCAGCAGGTCCGCCGCGGACGCCCGGATACAGAACCGCAGGTCGTCTCGCCCCAGCCCTAGATCGAACCAAGTATCGGTTTGACACTCGGGCCGGATGCCGCCCTCGTCGCGGCCAAGCGGCGTGAGAGTTGTTGCAACCGGCAAAGTTGCCCTCGCTTTGCGAACAACGAGAAAAATCGCCCGATAGCCGTGCCGGCCGTGATCGGCTCGCAGCCGCAATGCTCTAACTTGTTCGTCAATAGTCAGCCGCAGCGCGCCACGACTCGAGATCGCGGTAATTGTTTCGCCAGTAACGCAGACGTCGCATGGTTCGTCCTGACGGCACATGAATTCGGCGGTCGCGCCATAGCATCCAAGCGCCCAGGTGCCGGATTTTTGGCGCAGGCTTTCAGCGACGAACTCCGCGATCCGGCCCTGCGGCCAGGGCAGGCGGGTAATCGAAATGCCCAACGCGTCAATGCGCTCCGGCAGGACGGCCCAGATCGCGCTACGGCGCACGTCGCCGGCCGAAGACCATTCGGTGATCTCATCGCTTGTGCGGCCGCATCCAAGACAAAAGCCCAAGGCGCCGTCCATCGTGCAGATACCGGTACAGGGGCTTGGGATGAGCATTGTCTGAATGTTCATTCGCTGTACTATGCTTGCGCTCGAATAAGCCCGCTCGCTTCGTCGCCGGCAGGGTGAAAAGCCATAAGCGCCAGCAGGGCAGATGTCCATGCGCGGCATGCCGCAAGCTGAAGATGGAAGCAAAATGCGCCGGGGCACCGCATATTCACCGGCGCGGGGGGAAGATCGGATTTGTGCCGGTGGATGCGCTCGCGGCCATGGCTCTGACGCAAGCGCGCCCGGTGCGGGTCCCATCACCGTGATTCCGCAAACCTCAATAAAAATATCAAAATATAAACTCACAAATATGTTCTGCAGCAATTGTCATGGATGCGTCATTTGTAAATTGGAATATATATACCTTATGGGCCCGGTCATTGCTCGTTTGTCTCGCGCTCACGATCTCTGCTCCACTATACATTTTAGAAAATATAATTTGTTTTACAGAAACGAACACTATGGTTGCAGCAGCGCGATGCCTCTCGATATCTTCATCTTTATTTATAGTTAATTTGAAGCGTGCGAGAGAGACGGTGCATAAATGGCCGACAAGCGAGATACCAACGAATACCCATCCAGCATAATTCCTGTCAATTGCTTGCATAGCTAGGTGCTCCGAATGAATCGTAATCGATGCCAATATTGACAGTGCGACAATTCTTCATATTCAAAGCACAGCAATCCGTCATCGAAAGCTAGGATAAGCTGCTTTTTAATTCCTTCGTCGTCGACGGCCTCCGTGAAACTGCTCGATCTGAGCTGAGGAAAACAGTCTAAATATACTAAGTTTGCCATGGCTAATCTGCCTTTGATAAGTGTCCGTCTCGAAAGTTGTTGAATCATATGAATTGGTTGTGATTCAAGGGAGGCGGCCTGATTCGAGGAGGGGCCGCCGATGTGGACGAAAAGGAACCGAGTACGATACGATCGTGATCATCT
>JBOHJU010000177.1:0-6262 GCA_050728755.1 Methylocella sp. | reverse complement strand
TATAAGCAGCGCCACAAAATCGAGAATATGTTTGCAAGGCTCAAGGATTGGCGGCGCATCGCGACCCGCTACGATCGATGTGCCCATACCTTCTTCTCCTCGATCTGCATCGCTGCAACGCTCGCCTTCTATCTCAAGCAATGAGTCCTGACCCTAGGCTAGCGCTTCCGACTCGCCCGGTTTTGTCGCCAATCCTAAATCCAGTTAGCGCGCCGATGGTGCGGCGGCCTGCGGTTTCGATTGCGGGCGAATACCGGCGCGGCGGCGCGCGCCTCACTTGGCGCGGAAACGGACGGCGCGGTTGGGGACGAAGGCGAACAGATGCCGGCGGACTTTCTCGACCGCCCGCCCCGGTTCGACGCCCGCCGGACCGGTTGGCGGGCGCGCCATGAGCTCATCGAGCCAGGCGTCACGCCGGAGGGCATAGGTTATCACGGGCGCGTCCGCGAACTTAAATCTCACCGCCGACCCTGGCCTGCAGGGGCGCGCCCAGGCCGTTCCCGGGGCTTCATAAATTTCGATGACCAGTTCCGGCTGTTGCCGGTCATCCTGCGAAAGGCTCGACCCACACCGCGGTGCCATAGGCGAGGACTTCGGTAATGCCGTCCATGATCTCATTGGCGGCGTAACGCATCCCAACGACCGCGTTGGCGCCTGCTTGGGTGGCGTGCGCGCACATGTGATCGAAGGCTTCCTGCCGCGCGGTTTCCGCGAGTTCCACATAGGCGCCGATCTGGCCGCCGAAAATGGACTGAAGGCCGCCGACGAAATTGCCAACAACGCTGCGCGAGCGAACGGTGACGCCGCGGACGATGCCGAGATGCCTAACGATCCTGAAACCTGTGACATCATTTGTCGTCGAGACCATCATGATTAAAGCTCAGTTGGACGCCCGGGCCGCCCACGAGAGAAGCACGGATCAGCTTTTGTCAAGCCTGGGGAGCAAATAGAAGAATCGCGCCCGTAATTGCTCACCCCGGTTTGAAGCGACATCGGGGTTGTCGCGGTTTGGCTGTTTGACAACTGAATCCGGAGCTGATTCAAGCTGCGGCGGACTGCCGAAGCGCTTGATGCGCGCAGAGGGGGAAACGCTCTCCGCTTGGTTCCAGCGCGGGCGGAGGCGATCACCGCACGCCGCGGGAACGCGAGGCGCTGCGCGCGTCGCCGGACTCGAAGCAAAGCTCGATCTGCCATGTTGTCTACCATAATTTTCTGCGAGGATTGGCCTGCTGGCCGGCCTGGAGGCGACTTGGCAGAGGTTTTGGCGCGAACGTTGGCTTCTCTGGTGACGGCCAAGGTCGAAGGCCTTCTCGGCGACGTCAGGATCGCGGGGCCGGCGCAGACGGGCTTAAGCCTTGTCGCCAATCACGCGGGCTGCGCCCTCACCGAGGCCGAAAACGAGATGGACTGGCTTTCCCTCGCGCTGCAGGCGGCGCGCGGCCCCGATGTTTTTCTGCTTCGCTGCGGGCGGGCTCCGGAGGCTGGCTTTATCGAAGAGGCGGCCGATTTCGTGGCCCAAAAAAACGGCGGGAAGAGGCGCCAGGCGCGCTTACGCGCGGCGCCAGAAAGTTTCATCGAACGGGTCTTCCCCCCTGCCGCGCCGCTCGCCGGCCTGATCGCGCCGCGCAGCCTTTTGTTGCGCGCGCCGCGCGGCGGCTTTCAAAAGCTCGCGCGGTGCATTGTTCCCGCCGCGACTTTCCATACCCGCGCGCGCCGGATCGGCTGACAGGGATCTATAGGTTCTTATTGTCGAGCATGATTTTCAATCCGAATCAACGTTCGATTCGGCCAACAAACACTACAAAAACAGCGCGGCCATTAGTCTTGCGGCCCATCATTCGTAGTCCCTATTTACCACATGGCTTGGCGAGAGCCGATCACGCGCGCGTGATCGCGGTTAGCCGATCCGCGCAGCGGCGGCTGGTATTCAGGTTGCGCGTTTATTCCGCATGCGGCAATATGGCTGCCCTTAACGAGGATTTCCCATGAATTCCCTGGTGCGCACGGATCAACTTTCGAGTGACGACCGCGAAGCTCTGGAACGGGCGATGCGCGACCTTGAAAGCACGAGTTTGGCAATCCGGCTGAGCGCGATTCTTGGCCGCCAGGCGGGCGCCATCGCATCCATTGTGCCAGCAAACCTCGCGGAAATCGCGAGCAGGGCAGCCGAGACGGCAATCAGGAGCGGCCTCTATTTCGCGCTGCGGAGCCTTGCGGGAAAGCCGCTTAGGGACAGACGCCGCATGCACAAAAGCATCGCGGTTCTCGCCGGAGCTGCGGGCGGCGCGTTTGGTATTTCGAGCCTGCCGGTTGAATTACCATTTTCCACCACGATCATGCTGCGCTCGATCGCCGACATCGCCCGTGCCGAGGGGCAGGATTTGTCCGACCCGATAACCGCGCTCGCCTGCCTTGAGGTGTTCGCCCTTGGCGGCCGGGGCGGTTCTACCCAAGACATGCGTTCTCCGGAGATCGATGTTCCGGACTCGCATTTTAGCGAAGGCGTTGTCCTGGAGACCGGCTATTTCGCGCTTCGCGCCATTTTGGCGAAGTCGGTAAGCGAAGCGGCCAGCTATCTTGCCGGCCGCGCCGCCGCGAGCGAGGCCGCGCCGGCGCTGGTCCGCTTGGTGGCGCAGATCGGTACTCGTTTTGGCATGGTTGTCTCGCAAAAACTCGTGGCCCAAAGCGTTCCGCTGATCGGTGCCGCGGGCGGGGCGGCAATTAATTACGCCTTCACGGATCATTTTCAGACAATCGCGCGCGGTCATTTCACTGTCCTTCGGCTCGAGCGCCGCTATGGTGCGCGCGTCATCCGCGCCGAATTCGAACAGATGCGGAGAGGCGGCTGAATAGAGTGCAGCGAGACGCCTACTCCGTGATTTTTGCGGTGATGGCGTTCTGGTTTCCCAAGGCGTCGAATCGGCGCCCTGCGGAAATCCTTGGGCTGATGGCACGGAAAATCGCCGAAGCCGGAGTCGCGGCAGAGGTCCCCGTTCTTGCGGATTTTGTCGAGCAAGTAATCGAGCGTGGCGTCCGCGAATTCCAAAGCGCGCGCGGCAACCATTGGGCTTCGCCCGCCCGCGCGTTGCGCCCTTTCGACGAGCTCAGGCGCGCCCCTTCCTCAATCTGGACCGGATGGAAAACCTATGGAATGGCCACAGCTACAGCCTGATCCGGCCGGTTGGGCCAACTCGAAACAAAGAGTAAGATGATGGCTCATCCACCCAAGACTCTAGAGTAGACACATGGACGTTATTGCTATCCCTGGTACGTCGCTGAAAGTTTCGCGCATCGCGATCGGCACCTGGGCAATTGGCGGTTGGATGTGGGGTGGAACCGATGACGCTGAATCGGTTTCAACCATCCGCGCCGCGCTGGACCACGGCATTAATGTCATCGATACGGCGCCGGTATATGGTTTCGGCCGTTCCGAAGAGATCGTCGGCAAAGCCATCGCCGGTAACGGTCTGCGATCGCGTGTGATTATCGCCACGAAGGTCGGCCTTGAATGGCAAGACGGGAAAATCTTTCGTAATGCCAGCCGTGCACGAATCTTGCGCGAGACCGAGGATTCGCTGCGCCGGCTCGGGACCAATCACATCGATATCTACCAGGTCCATTGGCCCGATCCGCGGGTGCCCGTGGACGAAACCGCGGAGACGATGAACACGCTGTTCAAAAATGGAACGATCCGTGCCATAGGCGTGAGCAATTACTCCGTCCTCGAGATGGATCGGTTTCGTCGAACGGCGCCGATCCATGTGCTTCAATCGCCTTACAATCTGTTCGAGCGCGGCATAGAGGCGGATATTCTGCCCTATTGCCTCAAAAACAAGATCGCGATCTTCGGCTACGGCCCATTGTGCCGGGGGCTTTTGTCGGGCCGGATGCGGCCGGATACGGGTTTCAGCGGTGATGATCTCCGTCGAGTGGACCCGAAATTCCAACAGCCCCGGTTCGGTCAATATCTCGCCGCTGTACAGCGCCTCGATCAGCTGGCCCAAGAACGTTTCGGCAAGCGTGCCATTCACTTGGCGATCCGTTGGATGCTCGACCAAGGTGTCACCACGGCGCTATGGGGCGCGCGCCATCCCGGTCAGCTGCAGCCAGTGGATGACGTGATGGGGTGGTCCCTCGATGCCGCCGCGAAAGCCGAGGTCGATCGGATCCTGCGGCAGCTGATTGCCGATCCAGTTGGGCCGGATTTCATGGCACCCTTGGTTCGACCCTGAATTGATTCGCTTCGTTGCAATCGAAGTGGCGGCACCCAACGAAGACAGCAGTTGCCTCACATCGGATTTGGACCGCGCGACATCGCGGCAACGCCGGTGCGCGATACTTCGACGAGACCAATCGGGCGCATGAGATCGATGAACTGATCGATCTTGCCGGCGGCGCCGGTAAGCTCGAACACAAAGCTCTCGATCGAGGCGTCGATCACCCGCGCGCGAAAAGCCTCGGCAAGCCGCAAGGCCTCGTCGCGATCTTGCCCCTTGCCCGCGACCTTGATCATCGCGAGCTCGCGCTCGACGGCGTTGCCGCGCATGGTCAAATCGGTGACCTTGTGGATCGGCACGAGCCGCTCCAGCTGATGGCCAATTTGCTCGATCGCCTCCGGTGGCCCGGAAGTGACGATGGTGATCCGCGAAAGATGCTCGGCGTGGGCGACCTCGGCGACCGTCAGGCTCTCGATGTTATAGCCGCGCCCGGAAAACAGCCCGACGACGCGGGCGAGAACGCCCGGCTCGTTGTCGACCAGGACCGAGAGGGTGTGGACCTCGATATTCGACTTGCCGAGGGCCGAGGAATAGGGCGAGAGGGGGGCCGCTGGTGCATTCATGGTGTTACACCAGCATCTTGCCGGCGGCATCGATCGTGGACTCAATCGCCTCGTCGCCGCCGGGCAGAAGCATCTCGTTATGCGCCTTGCCCGACGGAATCATCGGCAGGCAATTTTCGGTTTTGTCGATGACGCAATCGCAGATGACGGTTTTTTGCGTTTCGATCATCTCCATGATGGCGTCATCGAGGAGTGCCGGGTCCGAGCAGCGGATGCCGTGCGCGCCGTAGGCCTCGGCAAGCTTGACGAAATCGGGCAGTGCGGCCGAATAGCTTTGGGAATAGCGGCCTTCGTGCAGGAGTTCCTGCCATTGCCGCACCATCCCCATATATTCGTTGTTGAGGATGAAGATCTTGACCGGCAGGCGATATTGCGCGGCGGTCGAGAGTTCCTGCATATTCATGAGGATCGAGGCCTCGCCCGCTATATCGACGACGAGGCTGCCTGGATGCGCCATCTGCACGCCGATCGCCGCCGGAAGCCCGTAGCCCATGGTGCCTAGGCCGCCCGACGTCATCCACCGGTTCGGCGCCTCGAAATGATAGTGCTGCGCCGCCCACATCTGGTGCTGGCCGACCTCGGTTGTGATGTAGGTATCGCGCGCTTTCGTCAGTTCGTAAAGGCGCCGCACCGCATATTGCGGTTTGATCACGTCCTTTGAGTACTTGAAGGACAGCGATTTGCGAGCCCGCCATTTGTCGATTTGCGCCGCCCATTTGGCGAGCGCCGCGGCATCGGCGGAATGGCCGCGCCACGCCTCGATCAGCTGGCGCAGCACATGGGCGCAATCGCCGACAATGCCGAGATCTATTTTCACGTTCTTATTGATCGAGGACGGATCGATGTCGATGTGGATCTTTTTCGAACCTGGCGAGAAAGCGTCGAGCCGGCCGGTGATGCGGTCGTCGAAGCGCGCGCCGATCGCGATCATCAAATCGCAATCGTGCATTGCACTATTGGCTTCATAAGTGCCATGCATGCCGAGCATGCCGAGCCAGTTCTTGCCCGACGCCGGATAGGCGCCAAGTCCCATCAAGGTCGAGGTGAGCGGAAACCCGGTCAGCGAAACGAGTTCGCGCAGCAGGCGCGAGGCCTCGGGCCCCGAGTTGATGACTCCGCCGCCTGTATAAAAGATGGGACGCCTGGCCGCCGCCATCAGCGAGACAGCACGCGCGACCAGGCCAGGATCGCCATCGAGCTTCGGCCGGTAGGTCTTATGCTCGATATTGCGCGGGCCGATGTAGGCGCCGGCCGCGAATTGCACATCCTTCGGGATATCGATAACGACCGGCCCCGGACGCCCATTCTGCGCAACGTAAAAAGCCTCGTGCAGCACGCGCGGCAAATCCTCGATCTGGCGGACCAGATAATTATGCTTAGTGCAATGCCTTGTAATGCCGACCGTATCGCATTCCTGGAAGG
>JBOHJU010000176.1:0-6292 GCA_050728755.1 Methylocella sp. | reverse complement strand
ACGAGGCAATTCTTGACGCCCGTTGCGACGCCTGGAACGCCCTGATGGCCAAATCCGAGCTCATTACCTCAATAGGAACCAGAAAATGGGCACAGGTCAAAACTTAGGGCGATTGGTATTATGCACCATTTCTCTCGCTCGCTTCAAATTAACTATAAATAAGGATGAAGATATCGAGAGGCATTGCGTTGTTGTAAACATAGTTTTCGCGTCTGTAAAACAAATTATATTTTCTAAAATGTATAGCGGAGCAGAGATAGTGATCGCGAGACAAACGAGCAATGACCTGGGTCATAATGTATATATATTCTAATTTACAAATGACGCGTCCATGACAATTGCTGCCGACGATATTTGTGAGTTTCTCTTTTGATATTTATATTGCGGCCTGGACGTATGAGGCGTCGCCAACCGCATGTCCGAGACAGCGGGCTTACCGACATCACGGAGACCGGCTTTCCCGCGGCGAGTTTCACCTATTATAACGCGCACGACCGCTTGTGCGTTTATGCGAGCGGCGCGGCCACCCAAACCTACACTTACGATGCGGACGGCAACCGGGCGAGTTATCTCGACAACGCAACGCCGCCTGTTTCGCTGACGTACAATTACGATATGCCAGCAATCATTTACCGAGTATCGGCGGCGGCTGGGCCGGGAGTTTCACCTATGACGCCAGTGGCAACATGCTCTCCTATTCGACGCCGCTTTCCGGTTACAGCTTCGCCTCGGGACGGCTGAGCCCTACTCCGTAATTTCGCCTTGCTGCATCAAGGATTTGTCCTTTGGATCAACTGCTTGGCGAACCTGAAGGGCGCCTTGAGCCGGTTCATTCCAGAATACATCAGCTCATCGTGACTTGCCGGATTCGACTTCACAGGCATTTTGAAGGCGTGGTGTTTCAGCTTGTCCCTAAACCGCGAATTGCCAGGCGGCAGCGGCTGAAATCCGAGAAGGCGGAGACAGTAATTCGCCTGGTAAATTCTCGCCCTATATAACTCGGGGGCGAGCGCGAATCCGAAGCTGACGCTTACCGAGACGTTGTTCCCATTCGTCACTATGTGAGGCGCCAAGGGCGGGTGGTGGACAGCTGTTCCAGGCGTAAGATGAAACAAAACGCGTAGCTGGACACGCGAACGAATTAACATCTCTCGCTTGAATTACGATCTACGATCGGCGCAACAAGCCGGGCACGATGCAAGCCCCGCCCTGCGGTTCATCCGCGCGAGACTTCGCCGAGCGATTGGCCGGCTCGCTTGCCCCGGCTTTGCGTTGCAGGCCGTGGCGTCCAGACCGGATGTGCCCGCTTCCGTCTCAAGACGCGATAGGCGGCATAAAGGCCATTGGCGGTGGTGGTCTTCAAGCGATCGCGCCACGAAGAAAAGCCCGGCGGCGTTGGGGCGCGGCCCAGTTTGCGCAGCAAGCTATTCACCTGGTATATCCGTTTTTCGGCGAGCATAGGGCGGAGCTGGTAATTGACGCTCAGGGCAACTGAGATGTTGTCGTGATTGCGCACCCAATGCGGGGCGAAAACGGGGATATGCACGCCATATCCGGCGTCGAGCTCATAAGCGGTAGCCTCGCATAGCCGGCTTTCTTTGAAAACAATGCTATTATGGTTACCCCTGTGATACTGCTCGCGCTCCTGGTGCGAGACCAGCGTCCGATCGTTGTGATCGTATACAAAAAGCGTCTTGTTCCCCACGGCCTGCATGAGGAAGTTGCAATCGTCGTCCATGTGAAAGGGGGTAAGCCGATTGGGCGAGCTAATCAAAATACTTGTCTCGCCCACCCCCACCTCTTGCCGCATTTGTTCGCCTGACAATTCGACGACGCTCGCCAGGAAATCCTGCAGCACGGGACCATAGACGGGGTCCTGCGCGACCTGTTTCAGGATCACCCGGGAATTATTGTCGCCGATATTGGCGATCGTGTCGATGAGGCTTAGCCGGGGGGCGCGGTTGGTCCCCCAGGAATCGGTGGCTTCAACCTTGCCATTCGACCAATAGGCCCCAACATGCAATGGCCGCTTGGCCAGCGCGATCAGATTTGGCAGCTCAAACAGCGGGTGATCCTTGAGCGCATGCCGGAACAGGAAATTGCGGCGATTATAGTTTCGGGCGAATTGCCCGTCCGGATCGGTCAGGACCGGCATATCGCGGCCTTGAGGCGCGGCACCGGAAGGTGCAACTATTTCTTCGAGCGGCAACGACACTACCTGAACCTCCGGCGTGGACTTGCGAACCATCCAATCAATCCCGCACGGTAAGCATTCCTATTCGTTCCAGTCAAGCAGATCGGCAAGTTTTCGCTGCGAGACGGCGTTGCCTTCGCCGGCTTGCGGCCGCAATCATAGTCCCTGGTCGGCGGCCGCGTTCTATCACTGTAAATTCGGTAGTTGGGAGGCATTGTTTCGTTACCGAAAAGCCTTCCCTCGGATCGGCGGCATGAATGGCTAGTTGCTAACGCACTCTGTAGCGGCAGCGCCATCTCCGGCCGCACATTCGCAGGGAAGAAACGCGTCGAAAGCGGCCCAGAAGAGCTCTCGGAAAGGGTCCTGCTCCATCAGGATTTCGTGACGGGCATGCGCCAATGTGATGCATTTGCCGGCCTTGAGGCGGCTCGTGAAATATTCCGCCGCGGCGGTATCGGCGACGCGGTCAGCGCCGGCCGCGAGGATCAAAATCGGGGTCAAGATCCGGCGCGGGTACTCCACATCCTCGAAGCGCCGCAAGAAGCGGAAGGCGGCGTTGATCCAGCCGATCGTCGGATCGCCAATGGCAAGTTCGGGCGCCGCCTCGATGATCGCGGCCGCGCGCGCGTGGCGGCTTCGATCGGACGTCAATACATTGCCGTCGAAGGCCGCCGACATGTAAGGCTTTGGGCCGCCGCCAGGCACGAAACGGCGGCCCTGTCCGAGCATGACAAGGCCCTTCGCGAATTTCCGCAGGGCGCGCCGGAAGCGCAGCCCATGAATGTCGATCATCGGCGCGGTCAGGATCATGCGCGCGAACGGCGAGCGGCCGCGCGCCTTTGCAAGCGCGATCGCCCCGCCCATGGAATGGCCGAGCGCGAACCAGGGTGGGCGGCAGAATGGTTCGAGGACTTGTTCCACCAAAGCGTCGAGATCGCGCTCGAAGGCCCGGAAATCGCCAATATGGCCCTTACGGGGATCCTTTGCGAGCCGGCCGGAGAGGCCTTGCCCGCGCCAATCCAGGATCGCGACATCGAAGTTCCGGCTCAGCAATTCGCCGACGACTTCAAAATATTTTTCGATGAATTCCGCGCGTCCCGGCAAAATCGCGATCGTTCCGGCGCAAGTCTCGCCGCAGCTCCAGCGCGCCGCCCGAAGTTTCCAATTGTCCCGCGTAGCGATGGCCGAAACGACGGCGCCGGGGGGTGCCGGATTTTCCAGGATCGTATGAAGTTCCATAGTGAAATTTCGCTGCTCCAGGACTCGCCTCCGGGATGATTTTAACCGCCGGCGGCCGCTTATGCCGGAAAGTCTTGCCGGCGGAATTTTTGCCTGGCCCGCCCCCTCTTGCAATGCCAAAACCTCTCCCCACATCAACGATGCGCGGGCCGCTATAGGACGCGCAAGCGGCGTGGGCAGAGCGTGGATAACGCTGGCAACTCGCCGCGACGTGATTAGTGCAACACCTCGTCTCGCTTCATGCAAGGAGTATCGTGAGATGCGTCAGTTTGATCTTTCTCCGCTTTACCGCTCGACCATCGGGTTCGATCGCTTGTTTAACATGATCGATCAGGCCGCGGGGCTCGAAACCATGCCGGGCTATCCGCCCTATAATATCGAACGCACCGGCGAGAATGCCTACCGGATATCGGTGGCAGTCGCCGGTTTCGCGATAAGCGATCTTTCGATCGAAACCAAGGAAAATACCCTCACTATTCGCGGTTCGCGCGAACGCGAGGGCGGGACTGAAACGGCGAAGCCGGAAGTGCTCTATCAGGGAATTGCAGCCCGCTCGTTCGAGCGCCGCTTCCAGCTTGCCGATCACGTCCATGTGACCGGCGCGAGCCTGGAGAACGGTTTGCTGCACGTTGATCTGAACCGGGAACTCCCGGAGGCGCAGAAACCGCGCCAAATCCCGATCGGGACCGAGGGCGCGAATGCGGCGGTCGCGACGCCAAGGGCCGCGTAACTTCGCGAGCTGGGCGGCTTTCTCCCACGTCCGGCGCAGCGGTGGAAGGGCGTCTCGCAGAAGGCGCCCTTTTTTGCGTCGCGGCGCATTTTTCACCTTAGAGCATGTCCCGAAAAAGTTGCTCGACTTTTTCGATCAGGACATGCTCCAACTCTTTGATTTTGAGCGAATCCTTCACTTCAGATCCAGGAGATCCATTAGCTTGATGAGGCGAAAATTGTTGGTGACCTCATCAAAGTAGTTCTTGGCAACTTGCCATGCAAGGAATTGAGCGCCGCCTCCGCGGATTGGCCTCGCCCGCGCGCAAGCCATGAGCGCCGGTTATGTCCTGCCGCGGCCGCCGCTCGAAGCCGGCGAACTCTATGCCGAATGGCTGCGGGTGCATTATCCGGGGGCTCGCGCCCCCGTTGCGGGTGTGCAGGGCGGGCGCAAGCCCCGCTCGCACGGCGCGCTTTTGATCGCGCCGTGAGCCGGGCAAGCGGCTTGTGGCGGTCATCGGCGATACTCCTTCAAGGCTGGTTTGCGAATATCGACGCCACCGGGGACCAACCGGTGACCTGCGAGATGATGATCCTTCGAGCTTTCGTGGAAAAGACCCTTGTCGGCGATTTCCCGGCAAGATGACCGGCTTCGCCGCGAAGCGGAAGATGGAGATGGAGGCCCGCGCGCGCCATGTGGAGCGAGCGCTCGCCCGGATGGAACAATCAGCCCGCTGGCTATCGCGGCCGCGCCTCGAAGATCCGCACCGGATGGCCGGGAAGTCGTTCGCCGCCGCCGTCCGAGGCTTATGTCCGGACTGGACCGGGTTCGCTCGAGCTTCGCGCGACAAAACCTTCGGCGGGCTTTACTCGCTTGCGCCATGCTCATGGACGAACCGGCGCATGGGCCAAGCAAAGCGCTCGATTGCATTGATGCAGATCCGCCCATTAGCTGTATTTCGCTTGATTTTGATCTGCAGCCTTTCGTAAAACGGCATACGAACGCCGTAGCCTTGGCCGCAGAAAATCCGCGGTTGACGACGGGTCCGGCACATAGTTATGGCGCCTCCTAAGCGCGAATGCCTTTACGGCCGGCGATTACGATTTGCTAATATCGATATTGGGCACGCGTCTAGCATCCGCTTCACTCCCAACGCGCTGGCAGAGAATTCCAATATTCTCAAGCAAATCAGCGAGCCGGCGTGTTCCAACATTTTTCTAAAATTCGCGGAAATCATCAATCATTTTGGCGAAACATACATCGAAAGCCAGATTGGAACACAGCAAGACGAATTTGTGAGATTAGGTCTCGCTGACTCGGTACTGCTTCTGCTTTCCTACGATCCATCGTTGATTTTGGTTACGGCGAATCTAGGGCTCTATTTGGCAGCTACGAACAGGGGTCTGAAAGTCGAAAATTTTAACCACCAGAAGGAGGCCAATTCCTCCTGACACTACGTAAGATTGCGAGCTGCCGGGACATGATCAAGAATCTTCTCTCGATCGCGGGTTCCGACCCAAGCGGCGGCGCGGGCATCGCGGCCGATCTCAAAACCTTTGCCGCGCTTGGCTGCAACGGCATGGCCGTCATCACCGCCCTGACCGCCCAGAATTCGCAAGCGGTCAGAGCCGTGCACGTGCCGCTCGCGAGTTTTGCCGCGGCGCAGATCGACGCGGTTTTCGAAGATATCGATGTCGCAGCGGTCAAGATTGGAATGCTCGCTTCGGCCGCCGTCGTCGAGGCGGTCGCGGACCGGCTCGCGTTTCATAAGCCCCGCTTCATTGTCCTCGATCCGGTGCTTACTGCGACGAGCGGCGTTGCTTTGAGCGCGGCGGACGCAAGCGACGCGATTGTCCAGCATCTCTTTCCCCTCGCAACCCTCGTCACGCCGAATTTTTCCGAAGCGGCCCGCCTGTCACATCATGCTATTCCGGCGGATCGAGACGGCATGCGCCACGCAGCGGCGCTTCTGCATGCGCGCGGCGCAAAAGCCGTGCTCGTCAAGGGCGGCCATTTGAGCGGCGCGACATCGGACGACCTCTTATTCGATGGCGCTTCATACCGGCTTTTTTCCATCCGACGCGTTGTAACCCGCAATGGGCACGGCACTGGTTGCACTTTATCCTCGGCGATCGCGGCCTATCTCGCGC
>JBOHJU010000175.1:0-6301 GCA_050728755.1 Methylocella sp. | reverse complement strand
GCCTGAGGCATGGCCGCGACAACATCTGCATCCGTCATCGAGGCGCCATTGGCGTCGCCGTGGAATCTGACATAGCCGCCAAGCGGGAAAGCCGCAACCCGCCAGTGGGTTCCATAGCGGTCGTCAAAGCCGAAAAGTTCCGGTCCAAAGCCAAGCGAGAAGGTGTCGACCTTAACGCCGCACCAACGGCCGATCAGGAAATGGCCGAGCTCGTGGAAAAAAACCACTAGGCCCAAGACAAAAAGGAAAGGCAAAATATATCCGGCGAGTGCCCAGATATCCGTAAGGATCGCCATTTGAACACCTCACCGATGCCGAAACCTCGCGCTAGGCACCGAAGGCTTCGTGGTTCTTACAACGTTCGCTCAACATTCGCTGGCACGGCGCAGCTCGGGGTACTGGGTCCCGTTTACTCTATATTGGTATCGCCGTTGCCACTGCCTTCGGTCGCACCGTAGAACGCAGCGCCGCCACCATGGCAATTGCCTTCGGTCACGATCATGAAATGATACGGCAGACCCGCGGTTCCTAATATCACGCGGAAGTGATTGTCCCTCGCCTTCACGGCATGACCACGACCTTGCCCTGCATTTGCGGATGCAGGCCGCAAAAATAGCCGTAGGTTCCAGCCTTGGCGAAGGTGAATTCAAACGTGTCATCCGTATCGAGCGCCTTGGAATGGAACTCGCCTTTGGCTCCAACGACGAGGTGCGGAATGTCGTCACGGTTGCGGAAGACGACCGCCGTTCCGGCCTTCACGGTCAGCTGCTTTGGCGTAAAGGCGAAATTATCGATATCCACCTCGGTACCGGCGGCGATCGCGGGCAGGGCCAAAATGACGCCGAGAGCGGTGGTAGCGACAAGAGGACATAAACCCAAGCACCACACGCGGAAGCGATGCCTCTTGGTCAAATTGCGCATGATGGTTTCCTTTTGCGAGAGCGAGTTTAGCTTGTGGCAAGCGGCGTATCAGTGATCGCGAGGCGTTGTTTTCCACGCCGGACCTCGACGCTCGTTATGCCCAGCAAAGTGCGCAGCGTTTCGGCCGGCACCAGCATCGGCCCGGGCGAAGCAGCGGTTCCCGGCGCGGGCTGCGGAAAAGCGGTCGACATCGCTGTGTGGAAGGTGACATTGCCTTCCACCTTCTGCATCAACTGATGGATATGGCCGTTGAGCACGGTGACCGAGCCGAACCGCTTGAGAAGAGCGAGCACGCGCGCCGAGTCCTGCGTGCCCCAGCCCCATTCCGCATAGATCGTCCAGAGCGGAATATGCGCGAAGACGACAATTGGCGTTGACGCCGGCTTGCCCTTGAGGTCGGCCGCAAGCCATGCCAATTGCGCATTGCCGAGCGAGCCCATGCCCCCCGCTTTCAAATTGGCGACGTTGACAAGGCCGATGAAATGCACGCCGCCGGCGTCAAACGAGTACCAGCCGGTGCCCTTCGTGTTCCGGCCAAAGCGTTCGAGATAGAGTCGGCCATTGTTCTCGTCGATAATATCGTGCTCGCCGGGGACATAATGGATATCGAGCTTGGCTTCGGCGATGACTTTTTCGGCGTCGTCGAATTGCGCGGGCTTCGATAGATGGGTGATGTCGCCGGTGTGGATTATGAAGGCGGGCTTAACGGGCATCCCCGTCACCTTATCGATCGCTTCCTTCAAGGTCCCGAGCGCATCAGGATTGGCAGGCTTGTTGAAGCCGACATGGCTGTCCGAAATTTGCAGGAAGCTGAAGCCCTTGACTGCCTTTTCGGCTGCCTGCGCCGTTCCAATGCCGAGGAGCTGCGAGAATTGTGGCACACCGCCATTGAGCGTCCAAATGACGCCGGTTCCGGCCCAGATCATGCATTCGAGCGCGCCGCGCCGGTCGATCCCTGCGCCCTGCTTGTTGTCTGACATGTTTTCGTCTCCATCCAGCGCGGCATTGCGCCGTCGCAATGGAGGAGACTTCGCGGCGGACCTATTTATTCCTGGTGCCTTACGAATTTTTCGCGGCCACTGCCGTCCCGGCGTGGCGCATGTCCCGCAATGGAACGGAAGAGGCGCCACATCGTTGTCCCGGCGAAACCTTCGAGAAAGAACGATGCTGCTGCGCCGGGACGGCCGTGACGTGATCGTTATTCCGCAGCCAAGCCACGCCTGGCTTTCCGGCCAGATGGCGCGCGCCTGGGGCAACCGGCGCTTCGCCATGCCGATGCCGAATGACGAAGTTTGCCTTGCCGCCGAGCAGCATGACATTGGCTGGCTGGCCTGGGAAATGGCGCCCGCGTTCGATGCCGAGACCGGCCTGCCGCAGGAGTTTCTCAAGGTGCCGGCGACGATGCACACCCGGCTTTGGCGCGAAGGCGTCCGCCATGCCCGCGCTTTTGGGCGCTATCCCGCGCTGTTGGTCTCGCTCCACGCCGATACGATTTATTCGCGCCATTTCGATGTCGCCAAGGCGAGCCCGGAGAATGCAGAGGCCGTGCGCGCTTTTCTCGACGAACAGCATCGCTTTCAGGCGCGGATGGCGGCCTCCTTGCGGGCTGATCCGACGATCGCTGAGCAGGCCTCGCCTGAGAACATCCGGCGTAATCGATCGTTGATCGCGGTCCTCGACCGGATGTCGCTCGAAATCTGCTGGGGCGTGAAAAAAGAAATCAAGATCCCCGATGTGCCAACGGCGGGGGCCGAAACGGCAGAACTTCGTATGCAGCCCCGCGACGGCGAAGGCCTCGTCCTTGATCCCTGGCCTTTCCGGACGGCCAGCGTCGCGGTTCGGACCGAGGGCAAGCGTCTGCGCGGCCGGTTCGCGTCGGAGGCAGACCTCCATCGGGCGCTGGACGAGGCCGAACCCGTGCTGGTAACCGCCGTGCTGCACAGCGCTTGAGACCGCCTACGCCCGCGCGGCTTTGAAAATGTTTCTCCGTGGCGGAAAATGCTAAGGACCAAGCCGGAAGCTTCCCACGTGAACGCGAATGGCACCACCGCTTTTGCTGCTGCAGGAAATTGCGCTGACCTTTGGCGGCGAACCTTTGCTGGTGGGCGCTTCGCTTTCGGTCCCGGCGGGAGAACGTTTGTGCCTCGTCGGGCGTAATGGCTCGGGTAAGTCGACGCTTCTGAAGATTGCGGCGGGCCTCATCGAGGCAGACAGCGGGACGCGTTTCCTGCAGCCTGGGGTCAACTTGCGTTATTTGCCGCAGGAACCCGATCTTTCCGGCCACGGAAGTGTGCGCGCCTATGTCGAGGCGGGCCTTGGCCCAATTGGCGATCCGCATCGCGCAACGGCGCTTTTGAACGAATTGGGGCTCAGCGGCGAGGAAGATCCGGCGCGGCTTTCTGGCGGCGAGGCGAGGCGCGCCGCGCTCGCCCGCGTGCTCGCGCCAAAGCCCGATATTTTGCTTCTCGACGAGCCGACCAATCATCTCGATCTGCCGGCGATCGAATGGCTCGAGGCGGAACTCGAAGCCGCGCGGTCCGCGCTCGTCATTGTCAGTCATGACCGCAGATTCCTGCAAAATCTTTCGCGGAACACGGTCTGGCTCGATCGCGGCCAGACCCGTTTTTTTCCGCGCGGGTTTTCCGAATTCGAGGCTTGGCGCGACCATGCGCTCGCAGACGAGGAGCGCGCCGCGCACAAGCTCGATCGCAAGATCGCCGCCGAGGAGCACTGGCTGCGTTACGGCGTTACCGCACGGCGCAAGCGCAACCAGAAACGTCTCGAAGGCCTCGCTTTGATGCGATCCGCGCGGCGCCAACAAGGCGCCTCCGCCGGACTGAGACTCGAAGCAAGTGAAGCGGATATTTCCGGCACGCTCGTCATCGAAGCCAAGGATTTAGTGAAATCCTTCGGCGAGCGCGTGATCGTCAAGAATTTTTCGATTCGCATCCTGCGCGGCGATCGTCTCGGCCTGGTCGGCGCCAATGGCGCGGGCAAGACGACGCTCGTCAACCTCTTAACCGGCGCCTTGGCCCCGGACCGGGGCTCCATCCGGCATGGCGCCAACCTTTTGCCGGCAACGCTCGACCAGAGCCGCGCGAGCCTCGATCCGGAAACGGTCTTGAAAGACGCGCTCACCGGCGGCGGCAATTTCGTCGAGATCAACGGCGCGCGCAAGCATGTCTCTGGCTACATGAAGGATTTTTTGTTCCGACCGGAACAGGCGCGCACGCCTATCGGACGTCTGTCGGGAGGCGAACGCGGGAGGTTGATGCTGGCAAAGGCCATGGCCCAGCCATCCAATCTCCTCGTCCTCGACGAGCCGACCAACGATCTCGATCTCGAAACGCTCGATCTCTTGCAGGAAATGCTCGCCGGCTACAAAGGGACCCTTTTGCTCGTTAGCCATGATCGCGATTTTCTCGACCGGGTGACGACATCGGTGCTCGTCGCGGAGGGAGGCGGACGCTGGATCGAATATGCCGGCGGCTATTCGGACATGGTGGCGCAACGCGGCGCGAGGGTTGGCGCGGTCCCGGTTTTGGCCGCGCCCGCGGCCTATAAGGACAAGCCCAAAACCGCCGCCGTTCATGCGCAAAGCGCGAAGCCGCGCCTCTCTTCCAGGGAAAGGAAGATCCTCGATAATCTGCCGGCGCGCATCGAGGAGTTACGCGCCCTCAAGGCAAGGCTCCAGTCCCTGCTCGACGATATCGGCTTTTACGCACGTAACCCTGCGAAATTCGCGGAAGTCTCCGCCGCATTCGCGAAAGCCGATGCGGCGCTAGACGAGGCCGAAGCGGAATGGCTTCGGCTCGCAATCCTTCGCGAGGAGAGTGCGGGCTAAGCCTGTTGAGGTCGGGAGTCAGGTGAAAGGAATTTGCCAGGGATCGCTATTGTTGACCGGATGCCCAGCGGGTGAAGATCGACCTTCTTTGCCCTGCCACTTGCATACCATGACCGCCGCCGCGGCCGATTTTGCTGAACCTTTAGGACCCTACCCTTTTCGGCTGAACGCACGTTTAGCCGACTAGCCTGCGGAGAAAGTCCATATCCGATGCGCCGCAAAACTCCAAAACATGACGATGCCGGTTGTTGCGACCTGCGCCGGAAGATATGGAATGCCAACCCTATTGACCAGGAGCGACATAAACAAAAAAGTGAGCCCAAAGCCAACGGCGGACACGACCGTAAACCGCGAAACCGCCGCTTGGTGCGGCAAATCCGAGCGAAAAACATGACGGCGGCTGAGCCCGTAGGAGACCGAGCCGCCCACCCCATAGCCGATCAACGCGGCCGCCACCGCCGAAATCCCGGCAATCTGGACGAGCCCAATCAAAAGCGCGTAATGGACGCCAGTGGCGATAAAGCCAACCACGACAAAAGACGAAAACTGGCGAAATAGATAACGCACGCTACTATCCATCCGGCATTTAGCTGTTTCGAAGCTGACCGCCGGGGGTATAAGCAAGTATCCCTTTTCGGCGGCCGCACCCCGGCTTCTGGCAGGGATTACGTTCTCTCATCGGGAGTAAATCGTCATGAATTGTTCGTTTTCCCCGCCGGTGCGCGCGGCATTCCTCGGCGCTGCTTTTGTTGGTTTGACGGCGGCCGCGGCCAGCGCCGCACCGGTACAGTCCGGCGTGCTCCAATGCAATGTCGCGGCGGGTGCTGGCTTTATCATCGGTTCGAGCAAAAACCTTTCCTGCGTTTTTCATCGGGCGCGTGGCCGGCCCGAGTATTATGCCGGAACGATCAACCGAATCGGTCTCGATATCGGCGTAACTGGTCCCGCCCAGGTTGCCTGGGATGTCATCAGCGAGGGGCCTCCCGGCCGCCGCTATGCGCTTGCCGGCGATTATGCCGGCCCGGGGCTTGGTGTTGCGTTAGGTCCAGGCGGAAGCGCCAATGCTCTCGTCGGCGGCTATGCCGATTCGATAAGTTTGCAGCCGGCTTCCGGTGAAACGACCGGCCTCAATTTGTCCGCCGGCATCGGCGCCCTAACCTTGCGGCCTGTCGCGGCCGGCCCGCCGGGACGACGCCGGCATCATGGCTAAACCAAGGAATCCGGTTCGCCTCCCGCCCTGGACTTAACGAAAAGACTTTGCGCGCGCCAAAACGGGGGCAGCATTGCCAAACGGGAAAAGCTGCGCAAATTTCTTAATCAAATCCTCGTCATCTGGAGAATACCGGCTTAACCCGCCCGACCCTTGCTTCCGCGGCGAACACTCTTGACCTTCTTACGTGAACTTTCTCACCTAGGTGTTTAGTCCCACGTTGTGCTGGAATGGATCGACCTTAAAGCGGTCCGGCTCTTTCGTCCAGATTTTGCAGATGTATTCATAGGGGGTCAGACCTTTGAGCGTTTTGAGGCGTTTGGCGA
>JBOHJU010000174.1:0-6314 GCA_050728755.1 Methylocella sp. | reverse complement strand
GATTTGCCCAACGCCCTGAAATTCGAGAAAACTTTCGATCCTGCCTGCACCTGCAAACCGGCTGGGCAATCCTGGGCCGAGGCGCTTGCGGGAGCCGAACAGATGCTTGGGCGCGAACGCAAGAGCGATATCGTGGTCACTCCCGAAAAATCGGCGGAAATGGCAAAGCCGAAATTCGAAAAGGGGGCGCTGCCGATGCCAGGCGCGCAACCCTCCGCCGCCACGGAAGTCGAGGCGGGGAAGAATTCCGCGACCGCCGAAGGGCAAGGGGGGAAAGAGTGGGTCACTGGCCCAGATGGGGTCAAGCGGCGCGTCCGGATAATCGTGCCGCCGCTTTAGCTTTGCCGATTAACGGCAAAAGCGCCGCGAGCTCGGGTCCGCTGGCGCGGCCGGTCAAGGCGAGGCGCAGAGGATGAAACAGCGCACGCCCCTTGCGTCCGGTGGCAGCCTGCAAAACCTTCGTCCAATTCGCCCAGACAGTTTCGTCCCAAGGCTCGCTGGGCATATTTTCGCGCGCGGCCGTCAGAAACTCTGGGTCTTCGACAACCGGCGCGATCTCGCCCGCGACGACCCGCCACCAGTCGACGACATCGAGAAAGGCCGAGAGATTGCCGCGCGTGGCGAGCCAGAATGGTTTCGCCTTGTGGCCCGCGATATCATACGCCTTGAGCCTTTCGCGCACGGCGTCAAAACTTAACCCGTGCAGCGTGCGCGCCGACAGCGCGGTGAGTTCGGCGGGATCAAATCGCGCAACCGTCCGGGAAAGCTGCGCTAGATCGAGCGAAGCCGCGAGTTCGCCAAGGCTGCCAACCGGATGCAGCGTCACGGAAGATCCGGTTAGAACCGCCGCCGCCGCGACGGCGAGCGATTCGATTCCGGATTCGCGCAATGCGCCGATCGACAACGCGCCGGAACGTTTCGAGAGCGCTTCGCCGCTCGCCGTTGCCAAAAGGTTGTGATGCGCGAAGGAAGGCAGCTTGCCAGGGCCGGCCAGAACCTCGAAAAGCTGCATTTGCACCGCGGTATTGGTCACATGGTCCTCGCCCCGGATGATATGGGTGATTTTCTGCTCGATGTCGTCGACAACGGAGGGCAAGGTGTAGAGATAGCTGCCGTCCTCGCGGAGTAGCACTGGGTCGGACAAGGAGGCGCAATCGATATGGCTCTCGCCGCGCACGAGATCGGTCCAGCGCGCGATTTCGTGGCCGAGCTTGAAGCGCCAGTGCGGCCTTCGGCCCTCGGCTTCCAACCTCGCCCGTTCCGGACCTGAAAGTGCGAGCGCTGCCCTATCGTAGACCGGGGGCAGGCCGCGCGCTTGCTGGCGCTTGCGCTTGCGGTCGAGTTCCCCGGCGGTTTCGTAACAAGGATAGAGCCGTCCAGCCTCGCGCAGTTTTTTGGCGGCGGCGCGGTAAAGCGCAACTCGCCCCGACTGGCGCAAAACCGCATCCGGCACAATGCCAAGCCAGGCGAGATCGACTTCGATCGCCTGGGCGAACTCCTCTTTGGAGCGTTCCACATCCGTGTCATCGAAGCGAAGGATAAATTCGCCATGGTGTTTTTTTGCGTAGAGGTAGTTCAACAGCGCCGTCCGCGCATTGCCAATGTGAATGCGGCCGGTCGGCGATGGAGCGAAGCGGACGATTGGGTGCGGCACGAGTTACCCAAAGTTTATGCAACTGCGACAATGTGCGCCGAACCATCGGAAGCGAACTTGTTCAGCGTAACTCACCAAGGCCACGTACCGGACTTCTTGAAAGCCGGTCCCTCGCTTTTGAATAAGTATCTAACACACCGAGCGTTTCCAGGCACACGCCCAGGCCGTTCTCTCGCAAAAATCGGATAGTAGCCGGGAGCCTTGACGGTAGCGATGACATATGCAGCGGCGGTGTTTTGCTTTCTCTTGACCTTTCTCAATCTGATCAGTATCGGGATCGCGGCGATCCGGGCAAGGTCAAGACCAACACCGCTTCCGCCGCCACGCGCAGCGCCGGGAGTCTCCGTGGTTCGCCCCCTTTGCGGCCTCGATAATTTCTGCGAAGAGACATTGGAATCGAGTTTCCCGCTCGATTATCCGTCCTACGAGATTATTTTTTGCGTCTCGCGGCCATGCGATCCTGTCTTGTCTCTTGTCCGGCGTCTGCTCGCGAAATATCCCGATCGGCCCGCACGGTTGATCGTCGGAGACGAAAAGGTAAGTCCCAATCCAAAGCTCAACAATTGCGTGCGCGGATGGGATGCAGCGTGCCACGACTGGATCATTCTCGCCGATGCCAATGTATTGATGCCAACGGATTACATCCAGCGTCTCCTGGCAAGGTGGCGGCACCGTACCGGTCTTGTCTGCTCGATGCCACTGGGCTCGCGGCCGCGAAATTTTTGGGCCGAGCTCGAATGCGCTTTCCTCAACTCTTTCGAGGCGCGCTGGCAGTATTGCGCCGAAGCCGTGGGGCTCGGTTTCGCCCAGGGCAAGAGCATGTAGTGGCGGCGCGATATCATGGAGGCGGGCGGAGGAATTCGCGCGCTCGGCGCCGAGATCGCGGAGGACGCCGCCTCGACGAAACTCGTGCGCCGCCAAGGGCTCGCAGTTAACCTCGTCGATAGTCCGTTCGAGCAGCCGCTCGGCTTGCGCGGCTTTCGCGATGTCTGGCTGAGGCAGTTGCGCTGGGCGCGAATGCGGCGGAAAACCTTTCCTCTGTTTTACGCGCCTGAAATCGTCGCCGGAGCCGGATTGCCTTGCTTGACGGCGGCCTATGCCGCTTGGATGCTGGATTTAAACGCAGCCGCCGCGGCGCTCGGCGTTGCACTCACCTGGTTCGGTCCGGAAGCGCTTCTCGCGCGTCAAAACAAGTGGCATTTCTCGTGGCGCATGCCACTGCTTTTCGTGTTGCGCGACGTGATGCTTCCGATCATCTATATCGACGCCTGGTACATGGATCATTTTGTCTGGCACGGCAATGAAATGACCATGTGCGAGGAGGAGCCAAGCGTCGGACAGGGATAGCGGCAGATTGCCCTGCCACAGGCATCGCTGTATGCGATATCAAAATCTCGATAGGGCCAATCGATGAATCTTCTCAGCGGCGCTTGGGGCAAGGTACTCATCAACCTGGCGGCACTTTGGTATGCCCAGGGCAAATACGCTCAGGCTGAGCCGCCCTTATACAGCGCGCCGTCGCCATCCGGGAGAAAGCCCTAGCGCCGGAGCAACCCAACGTGGCCACGAGCCTCAACAACCTCGCGGTTCTTTACGAAGCCCAGTGCTAGTAATCCCAGGCCGAGCCGCTCTGCCAGCGCGCCGCCGCCATCTCGGAGAAGACGCTAGGCCCGGAGCACTCCAAGCGAAAGCAAAATCGCGCGCGCCCGCGGCGGGCGCCGCGCGGTTCAAGAAATGCTCGCCACTCTAGACCGTCACACTGGCCAGCACTCGCCACCAAGGAAGTATTGCCTGACAGTAAAGGGCCTCCGAATAACCTCCAGAGACTGAATCAACAAAACTGCCGTTGGCCAATCAGCGCAGGCCTGCTTAGGTAGCTACCTTCCACCAGGAACGCCTCGGCGCCGGTATTGCGCCCAGCACCGGCACCCCGAGCTTATCATCCAGATCATCTAGGTCGCGGATCGTGCGGACGCGTGGAGCGAACGATTCGAACAACAGCGCCCAGCCGATCGCCACTCCCAAGGCCGTTGCGAAGCTCAGCCCCGCGTAGATATACTTCAGCGGCTTGACCGGGTACAGACCGGGCACCGCGGCCGAGGCGATGCGAATTTCGGTGACCGTAGCAGACTCCTTTACGCGCGCCTCCTCGTAGCGCTTGAGAAGGAACTCGTAGTTCTGCTCCGCGAGGCGCTTGGCGAGAGTAAGGGTGTTCATGCGTGTCTCTTTTTCAGGGTAGGCGGCTAACCCTGCCCGCAAGGCAGAGATCTGTTGTTTTAGCTCCGCTACCTCCCCCACCTGCGCGATGACGTCCGGGCTTTCTTTGATATTGGTGCGCAGGCCCAGGACACGGCGCCCCGCCAGCTTCACCTCGGTCTTCGCGAGCGTGTTTTCCAGTTCCGATACGTTCTTCAGTTTTTCCTTGTATTCCGCGGTCGGGTCGAACGTTCCGTCCGATTTCTCGTATGAGAGTACCGCGGCCCGGGCTTGCCCGAGCGCTTTGCGGCTCTCATCAAGCTGCCCCTCGATGAACTCGCGGGCGCGCGCCGCCTCGCTGCGATACGCCTCGGAACTCCGATCGAGGAAGATCTCGGCTGCCATGTTGGCAACAGCCGCCGCCTCCTTCGGGTCACTGGAGCGATAGCTGATGTCGAAGGCGTAAGTATCCTTCGCAGAAACGACCTTGAGGTTCTCCTCGACGTTTTCGACGGCCAGCTCGTACGCAGACGCGGGAATGTCTCGTCCATACTTAAAGTAATTGCGCATGGTCCTGATCGTGCTTTTGACCCAGGACTTCACTTTGTCTTCGATAGCCTCGAATGAACTCGCGTACTCCTTCGGTTTTTTGATGTATAGTTGAAGGGCGTCAACGATCTTCGCCGCGACCGCCGGGCTTTTTATTACTTCTTTGTAAGTCTTGCTGGGCGCATCGACGGGTGCGGACAGGTTTACTGGAAAGTCGGGGATCTCCTTGTTGCCGCCGCTGCTCGACTCAAAGTTGATGTCTTCGAACGGCCGGACGAGCACCAAAGCGGTGGACTCGTACTGTTCAGGGAGCACGTAGGTCAATCCAAGGCCGACACCAGTTGCAACGATTGGCAACCAGATCAACACCAATTTATTGTCGGCGAGAATCCGCCAAAAGCGATAAAAATCCATCGTCGCTACTCCATCCGCAATCCAAATTCCCCGCGTGCCTACCCCTTATCCGTACACGCTACGCGGGGTCCTCGTGCCTGTCAACGCGGGATGCCAACGCCGAGGCAAAACCCCGCCAGGCTAGCGTAGCCGGCCGGGATATTACCGCACGCTCAACTCGCCAATGTTGAACTCCATCAATCGTCAATGTACGCCTGATATTAAGTCTTGTAGAACCCGATCCGGATAACGATTGGAACGGTGGCCGGCTTCATCTCGGACTACCTGGCCGAAATAAATCGAAATCCGCATTCTCGCGCCGCAGGTCGTCCGGCAGATCCTCGGGGTGGGCCGCGGCGCCCAACAGCACAATCTTCCAGTAGGCCTCGACCTTGGGCCCGGCTTCCGGCCGGCGGTCCGGACTGGCGAGCCACACGGCGGCGTATTTCAGCAGACGTAGCATGGCGCCGGTGCTCATGATGAGTCGAAACATGTGCGCGGCGACGTTGCCATAGTGCTTGCGTATAAAGTAGTAACGGTTGATGTGGCTTCTGATGAGATTCCTGTAGCTCTTCACGTTCGACGCCAGGCTGTGCGCCCCGCCAATGTGTATGACCTCAATGCCGGGGACGTAGGCGACCTCCCAGCCCGCGCGGCGAATGCGCAGGCACCAATCGGCCTCGCATTGGAATGTGTAGAAGTACTCGTCGAGCACGCCGACCTCTTTTATGACCTGTGCCCGTACCATGAGAAAATGGCCGTTCAGCCAGCCGGCCGTTTTCCAGGTGGTGACGGATTCGTCGATGCCGTCGTGCCAGAAAGCGGCCGGGCGCAAAACGTTGGTGATTTCCGATGCCATGCTGTACATCAAGGCCGTGGTCTTCTGGTAGCTGCCGTCCGGATTGGCGGTTTGGCATCCGGCGATCCCAACTTCGGGGTGCGCGTCCATGAACTGCACCATGCCGCCGATGGTGCCGGCGCGGAGGATGGTGTCGTCGTCCAGAAGCAGGGCATAGCGGCCGGTGCTCCGCGCCATCAGTTGATTGTAGGCGCGGCAATATCCGAGCTTCACCGATGCCCTCAACTGCTCCACCTGGGGAAAGTCGCAGGCGAGCGCTCGCAAGCTGTCGCTCTCGCCCTGAAAATTGAAGCCGACGATCACCCGTAACGAGGTTTCGCCGCTAACTGTGTCGAAGAGAGACTTGAGGCATGGCCGGAGGTTTTCCAGCCGGCCGAGGCTGGCAATGAGGACGGTGAGATCTTCGGCCATACTAGCAGTAGCCGCAAGGTTGCCGCGGGAGAGTCATGATATAATAGTCCCGCGCAAACTCCTGAAGGTCTTAATGTTGCGTTCGCCGAGGGCAACCGCACGCGTGTTTCCCCGGAAAGCCTTGGCAAAGCCATTGATGGAGTCGTCAATGGCATGTCTTCGGCATGTCTTCGGCATGTCTTCGGCATGTCTTCGGCATGTCTTCGGCATGTCTTCGGCATGTCTTCGGCATGTCTTCGGCATGTCTTCGGC
>JBOHJU010000173.1:0-6392 GCA_050728755.1 Methylocella sp. | reverse complement strand
GTATAGGTCCCAATACCTGGAAGGAACTGCAACCCAGCTTCAGTATCCGGAAACTTGCCTTTGAGCGGTCCCGCGATAATTTTGGCGCAAGCATGGAGGTTTCGCGCGCGGGAATAGTAACCGAGGCCGGCCCAGGCCCGCATCACCTCTTCGCCGCTGGCTTGCGCCAACAAACCGGCATTGGGCCAGCGCGCCAGAAAGCCCAAGAAATAGGGCTTTACGGCCGCGACCGTCGTCTGTTGCAGCATGATTTCAGACAGCCAAACCTTGTAAGGGTCGGCGGGCTTCCCCGGCAAGGCTCGCCACGGCAGAACGCGGCGATGGCGGTCATACCAAGCAAGAATGGCAGCGGCCGCACCCGCGCGCGCCTCAAGGCTCGCTTTAAAGCCCATAGATGCGCCTCTTTTTACCGCTCTTTGTAACTTACGTGCGAAAAAGCGCAAAGCAAAGGAGTCGAAAGGCGAGCGCTACCGTGAAGCCGATACCCGTGGATCGCCACCCACGCGGCAAATATTCTGGCCAAGGAACTGAATAAACCTGCCACCGCTATGTTTGGCGGCAGCCCGGCCTGAGGAGGCCTCCGCCCGTTGTGAATACCGGCCGGGGAAAGCATTCGGATGCAATGAATTTTCGCATGGAGCAGCGGCCGATACACGATATAAGGAAACATGCGCAACCGTCGCAGAAAAATCCCTTGGTCGCGGCCGCTCGCGGACCTCGTTCAAACCGCGATCGATCCGGTTCTGCGGCGGCAAGGATTTGGCCACTCGCATCTCGTGTTATTTTGGAGCGATATTGTCGGTGAAAGACTCGCCGCGATGTCGCAACCGGTCAAAGTCCGGTGGCCCGCGAGGCAAATTCACCGCGCGGCAGATAACGATCCTGCCCCGGCGACGCTCATTGTGCGCGTCGAAACGGGATTCGCGTTGGAATTGCAGCATCTCGCCCCCATTGTCATCGAGCGCGTCAATGCCCACTTCGGCTGGCGTTGCGTCTCGCGCCTGCTGTTGAAGCAAGGTCCTGTTGCCGCGCAGCGCCTCGCCAGGCATGGGGCCCCCCCGTTGGACAAGGCCGCCGAGACGGCGGCGGAAACGATCGTCGGCAGTGGCATGGATGAACCGTTGCGGCATGCATTGACCCGGCTTGGCGCGCGCGTTCTCGCCGAACCACAATCAAGATGCGTTGGCTTGCCGGAAATGATGCCATAGGGCAGGAAGCGCGCGGGGCGTGCCGTTACACGTGCCAAAACAATAATTGTCTTGCCTTCCTGCCAGGTAATCAGGCAAATCTGCACTAGAGCATGTCCCGAAAAAGTTGCGCGACTTTTTCGATCAGGACATGCTCCAACCCTTTGAAATTGAGCGATTCCTTTTCGATCACGTGATTCCACGTGATCGGGAAGCGCTCTAAGCTGCCGATGGAGCATAAATTCATGCGTTCGCCCAATTTTGGCCAGTCTGCCTTAAGGAGTCGCCTTGGTGTGTTCGAGATGGCGGCCGCTGCCGGCCTGACAATCGCTGGTTTTTTCGCTGTGCCCGGCGGTCTCGCGGCCGCGGTCCTGGCACAAGGCGCGAGTGTGCCATTGGATGAGCTGATGGCCGGCGAGGCCCTGCCAGACGTTGCGCTTGGAGCGCGCGACGCGCCGGTCACGATTGTCGAATATGCTTCGATGACCTGCACGCACTGCGCGGCCTTTTACGCCACCACCTTTCTGGACTTAAAGCGCAAATATATCGACACCGGAAAGGTCCGTTTCATTTTGCGCGAGTTTCCGCTCGACCCTTTGGCGACGGCGGGATTCATGCTCGCCCGCTGCGCGGGCGACGATAAGAGAAATGCGATCGTCGATCTCTTGTTCGCCCAACAGAAAAACTGGGCCTTCACGGACAAGCCCCTCGAAGCCTTGACCGCTCTCCTCAAGCAAACCGGGATGAGCCAAAGCAGTTTCGAGGCTTGCCTCAAAAATCAAGATCTCTATGACAAGATCGCCAAGGTGCATGACCGCGCAGCTGAGAAATTCGGCGTCACCGCCACGCCGACCTTTTTCATCAACGGCAAGAAAGAGACCGGCGAGATGACGCCAGACGCACTCGAAAAATTGCTCGGTCCCTTGCTGAAAGGCTAATCGGCCATCACTCCACACTCCGCCGGGTTTCCCGGAAGCTCAAAACATGTCAAGCGAAACGCGCGCTTCGTCCGACATCCGTCCCGGGTCCCACGGCGGATCGAAAACCATCGTAACGTTGACGCCGAGAACCCCCGGCGCCGCGCCGACCGCTGTCTCGACCGACCGGGTGAGTTCGCCCGCCACCGGGCAGCCTGGCGCGGTCAAGGTCATATCGATCTTGATCAGGCGATCGTCGCCAATCTCCACTTTGTAGATCAGTCCAAGCTCGTAAATATCGCAAGGTATTTCGGGATCGAACACCGTCTTCAGAGCCGCGACGATGTCGTTGGTGAAACGCGCGCGTTCGTCTTCCCGCACCGATCCGTCGAAGAGCCATCGCGGCTCGTTCGGCATGGATTCGGGGCCTTCAACGGCTTCCTGCCATTCGCTGGTTTGTACTTGGGCCATGTCTGGCTCCTCGTTTCTCACGCAAATAAGCCTTCGGCCTTGATCAAGGCTAAGGCGAGCTTGTCGACTTCCTCGAAGGTGTTATAAAGCGCGAAGGAAGCGCGGCAGGTCGATGTCACGCCGAAGCGCGAAAGTAGCGGCTGGGCGCAATGCGTTCCCGCACGCACCGCGACACCGCATCGGTCGAGCACGGTGGCGACATCATGCGCATGGGCGCCCTCCATGTTGAAGGATATGATCGCGCCCTTGCCTTTCGCGTGGCCATAGACCCGCACCGAGTTGATCCGCGCCAAGCGCTCGTGCGCATAATTGCTCAGGGCCAGCTCATGCGCATGAATGCGCTCGCGGCCGATTCGTCCCACATAGTTCACGGCGGCACCGAGCCCGATCGCCTGGACGATCGGCGGCGTGCCGGCCTCGAAACGATGCGGCGGCTCGTTATACGTCACGCGGTCCTTGGTGACTTCATCGATCATCTCGCCGCCGCCGAGGAAGGGAGGCAATTTCTCCAGCCATTCCTTCTTGCCGTAGAGCGCGCCGATGCCGGTCGGCCCATAGAGCTTGTGGCCGGTTAGGCAGTAAAAATCGACGTCGAGGTCGACAACATCGACGTCGAGATGGACCGCGCCTTGCGAACCATCGATCAATACGGGTATCCCGCGCGCATGCGCGATCTTCACGATCTCCTTGACCGGAGTTACCGTGCCGAGCACGTTCGACAGATGGGTCAGGGCGACGATCTTGGTCTTCGCCGTCAATGCCTGCTCGAACGCCTCGAGCAAGAAATTTCCTTCCTCGTCGATGTCCACCCATTTTAGGACGGCGCCCCTGCGCTCGCGCAAAAAATGCCAGGGCACGATGTTTGCGTGATGTTCCATGATCGAAAGGACAATCTCGTCGCCGTCCTTGATGAAGGCCCCGCCAAAAGAGGAAGCGACCAGATTGATTGCCTCGGTCGCCGATTTCGTGAAGACGATCTCGCTGGCGGACCCGGCGTTTAGGAAAGCGCGTAAACTCTCGCGCGCGGCCTCATAAGCATCGGTCGCGGCGTTGGCAAGATAATGCAGGCCGCGATGGACGTTGGCATATTCATGATAGGTCGCGTGGAGCATCCGCTCGACGACTTGCCTAGGCTTTTGCGCCGAAGCGGCGTTGTCGAGATAGACGAGCGGGTTGCCATAGACCTTGGTCGCAAGAATGGGAAAATCCTCGCGCAGAGAGGCAATTTCGAGTGGCACGTCCACGGCGATATGCTTGTTCATCCGTTTCTCCAAATTGGCGCCTCACGCCAAAGTCGCACTGCCTAGGCGATCTGGCCGCGCGACGGCGCCGCCTGGGGCCCATGCCGCGCCGAAAGCCACGCGCTCACCTCGCGGCGATAGGCCTTGATCAACCCCGCGTGCCCGATCCCGTCAACCAATTCCCCGGCGAAGGCTTCCAGCAAAAGCGCCTCGGCTTGCGCGTAAGGCAATCCTCTGGTCTGAAGATAGAACAACTGGTCGCTGTCCAGGCCGCCGCATGTCGCGCCATGCCCGCACGCAACGTCGTCGGCGAAAATTTCAAGCTCCGGCTTGTTATTCATCGCGGCCATATCGGACAACAGGATCGCCTTGCAAAGCATCTTGCCATCGGTCTTTTGCGCCCCCGGCGCGACATGAATCTTGCCTTGGAATACGCCGGTTGCTTCCTCGTCGAGAATATATTTGAAGGTTACGCGGCTCACGCAACCTTGTGCCACGTGCTCGACCAGCAAAGTCGCATCGGCATGTTCGCGGCCGCCGAGCAGCGACACGCCGCTAAGCAAGGCTTCCGCCCCCGCGCCTTCAAACCGCACAAACATCTGCCGCCGCACCAGGCCGGTGCCGGAAACGAGCGCGAAATTATCGAACTTCGCCCTGGCGCCGATCCGCACCATCACGCTTTCGAGCCGCACACCGCCAGGAGAAGTCCCCGTCACCATCGCTGTATGAGCGAGCTTCGCCCCGTCGCCGAGAGAGATAATAAGACAGGCGTTGGCTTGGTTCGCGTGGATCGTCCCGGCACGATTTGTAGTATGGCATGATTCGGCGAGGCGAATCGATGCGCCAGCCCCGATAATGAGAGCCGAGCGGGAGAAATGCGCGGATGGCGTGGGAGAGGCCGCGGCATGAATGAGGTTGATAGGCTCGGCGATCGCGGCCCCCGGCGCCACCTCGATCACGACGCCGTCCTGCATCAAAGCCGCGTTCAACGACACGATAGGATCCTGCGCGGCAGGATTTTGCCAAGACAACAGCGCGATCAGATCGGACCGGCCTTCGGCCAATACCGAGGCGAGCGAGCGTACCTTTACTCCCTCCGGCAAGCCGCCGGATAATTCCGGCACGAAGAAGCCATCGGCTAAAACCAGCCTTCGAGCTGGCGCGCCCGCGGCGGTTAACTCCTTACGCAGCGCATCGATCGATGCAGCGCTGGGAGCCGCGGCAAGCGGCAAGGCATCGCGCATGAGCGCGCGCAGGTCAGTATAATGCCACGCCTCGATGCGCCGATGCGGCAGCCCCGATGCCCTGAAGCCCTTAAACGAAGCTTCCCGCCATTTGGCCACGTCTGTGTTGCCTGGCAGCCCGGCCTTAGAAGCATCGAAGGCGCGGGTTAGCGAGATTTCGGCAGGCGTTCTCGCCGGGATGATGTCAGCGTTCATTGCCATTTACTTCTATGCGTCGGCCGGCTCGGCGACGTAATCGCGGTATCCCCGCTTTTCCAGTTCGACCGCCAATTCCTTGCCGCCGCTGCGGACGATTCGACCCTGCGCCATCACATGCACAGTGTCCGGCACCACGTAGTCGAGAACACGCTGGTAATGGGTAATGATGAGGAAACCGCGCGCCGGCGATCGCAGCGCGTTGACGCCATCGGCGACCACGCGCAAGGCGTCGATGTCGAGGCCTGAATCGGTTTCATCGAGAATTGCGAAAGCTGGCTCCAGAAGCGCCATCTGGAGAATCTCCATGCGCTTCTTTTCGCCGCCGGAAAAATCGGCGTTGAGCGCGCGCTTGAGCATGTCCTGGCTGATCTTGAGCTTGCCGGCCGATGCCTTGACCCGTTTCATGAGGTCCGGGGTCGAGAGCTCTTCTTGCCCGCGCTGCTTGCGTTGCGCGTTCAAAGCCGCCTTGAGAAAGGTTAAGGTCGCGACGCCGGGAATTTCAACCGGATATTGGAACGCGAGGAAAAGTCCCTTGGCGGCGCGGACGTCCGGCTCGAGGTTTAGGATACTCTCTCCGTTCAGCAAGATCTCGCCGGTCTCGACCGCATAGTCCGTGCGGCCCGCGATGACATGGGACAAGGTCGACTTGCCGCTTCCGTTCGGCCCCATGAGGGCGGCAACCTCCCCGTCCTGAACGGTGAGATCGAGATTGTCCAGGAGTTTGCGTCCGCCGACGGAAACATTTAGGTTTTTTACTTCGAGCACGATTTTCCTCGATTAAATATCAGCGGGCTTGAACGTTTGAGCGCCGGTTACCCGCTCGTATTGCCGCTACTCCGATCGCGACATTTCTTGGCTCCGTTCTGCGTGATTTTCGAAACGAACCCGATGGCAACGGGAATGGCCTGCGGCATCGCCGGGGAGCCGGGTCAGCCGACGCTCCCTTCGAGCGAAATCGCGATCAATTTCTGCGCTTCCACCGCGAATTCCATCGGCAGCTGCTGCAACACGTCGCGCACGAAGCCGTTGACAATCAAAGCCGTCGCCTCCTCGCCCGAAAGCCCGCGCTGCATGCAATAAAACAGCTGATCCTCGGAAATTTTCGAGGTCGTCGCCTCATGTTCGAATTGCGCG
>JBOHJU010000172.1:0-6431 GCA_050728755.1 Methylocella sp. | reverse complement strand
GCTGGCTTGAACGACTCGGTTTGCCAATTCCGCACCCGAATTTCCGTCGGCGCGGCCGGTCCATTGGGCTCCGCATTTAAGGGCTCCGCACTTAAGGGCTCCGCATCCGGCGCGCCGGCGGCGGAATCCCTGGAAGGGAAACTCATCATGTCCTTGATCGCTGCGAGAGAGAAGCTGGACGAGATTACCAGCAATACCGCGGTTGCCGCCACGTAGAACAACAGCAACCAGGCTGGATGGCCCACATCGAGCAACGCATAACAGACCGATCCCACCCCGATGCTGATCAACGCCGGTTTCCGGGCAAAACGGAACCAGTTCACACCGGTCAATTCGCGCGCGATCAAAAGATAGCGCAGAGTTGCCGAGGCGCAGACACCGCCGACTCGCCCGATCGCAGCCCCAATCGTTCCCAGGCCCGGCAGCAGCACCAGGTTCAGCACGATGTTGGTCAGAGGATTGAAGGCCAGACGGCTGACGTCCTCGCGCTGTCTATGCGCCGCCTGCAGGATAACGCTCATCTCGCTGTCGGCTGATTCGATCATAAAGTAGATCATCAGGATTCTGAGGACCCAGCGCGCATTCCCGAAGCCCGATCCGAACAGAGTCTCCAGGATCAGCCCGGCGAACACCCAGACTCCGACGCATGCCGGGACGACGAACGAGAACAGGACTTGATACCAAGCGCCAAACCGATTGGGATCGCGGTTGCCTTGCGTGTTGAAGCTGTAGGCGATCCGGGTCATAAGGATTTGCGCAAACAGATTCGGGATGATCAGACCGATTTCCATGATCTTCGTTGCCGCGGCGAAGTGGCCGACGGCCGCGATATCCACCCAGAGGGACACCATGATCGTGTTGATGCGCAACGTCAGCATGGCGAGCATGTTGCCGATGCCGAAGGTGAAGACCGTCCTCGCCGTTCGAATTAGGAAGCCGAGATTGAACGGCGGCCGCACCGGGAGCACTCGGCGGTACAGCAGAGTCAAAGCGATGGATGCCGATGTGATCTTGGCGATGACAAGGGTGATGATCAGGGCGAGCGCACCGTAACCTGAAAACAGCAGGTATAAGCTGGCGGACATCACGATCGTGACCTCGACCAGCAGCGCCAGGAAAGTCAAATGCATCATGCGCAGGGCTAGGAACACCGAACGGCAGGCAGTATTGAGGAAGGCCGGGATCATGGCCAGGCTGGCGATGGTGATGACCTGAACGAGGTATGTCGAATACCCTACCAGTCGGACCGCGGCCTGCATCAGACAAAGAGCCACAAACCCGCTTCCCAGTCCCAGCAACATCGCATGAACCACTTGTCCGGCGGCATCTCGGCGGTATGCGCCGACTTCGCGCATGAGAAACTCCGGGATCCCGAAGCTACTCGCGCCCTGAAATAGTATCAGCCAAGCGAAGGCGAGGGCGTACGTGCCGAGTAACGTTGGGCCGGACACTCGCGAAATGATGATGAACAGGACCCCGCTGGAAATCAGCGATAAGGCGGCTTCGCCGAGTACGAACGCCAGCTGGCGCCAAGGTTGCTGGGGTATCTCGACGGGCTTCAACTGCTCTTCTCCTCTCCGGCGCTGACAAGATCAGAGGAGGCTCAAGCGCTCAGGGAGATTCTAGCATCGGATCACTCGCCTGGAGTGCTTCGAATGCTTTCTCCAACTCAACCGGCCCCGATGCTATTTGCCGCCGACCTTCGAGTCGATGGTCGCCTCGATTAGATCGAGCTCTTGTTTCATCGCGTCGAAGCGCCCGTCCTGCATATTTTCTTGAAGCCGCTTGATCTTGGGCTGGATCAGGCCCAGGTCACCTCCGGCTCGGCGATAGCTCTCGATCCGGCCCGGCAGCGCTCGCATGCGTATCTGCAAAACGGAATCGGTTCGGCGGTAGGATTGGGCGAGCGGCGTCTCGTCAAGGCGGGCGCCGCGGAGGAACTTCCGGTAGGCTGCGGCCGCCTCATCGCTCTCGGTTGCCCGCCGGAACACATTGTCTTTGTCGCCAATGTCCCAGCCGAACACGTTTGTCATGGTCGCGCCGTGATTGAACATGCGGGCGAGGTAGTCCTGCATGCCCTGGTCCGTGATTTTGGGTGGCCCACTTTGGAAATCGACATTGGTGCCCTCGGCGGAGCCCCAGGGCGGGTTCCCATGGGCGTCCAGGGCAGTGTAAATATCGCCGAAAACGCCGGCATCAGGATAGGTGCTAAACCCCGGACGATGGCTCTCGCCGAAGGCGACCGCGGGCGGCGTATACCTAACGCTCCGTGCATAGGAACGGCCGTCTGAGCGGTGCGCCTCGTCAAACTGCTTTCGCGATGCGAACGCGATGTGGGAGTAGATTTTGCCGTCCGGCACTCCGGCGCCGGCCAAGCTCTTCGACCAGGTTCCGATCCAGGTCTGAACCACGGATTCGAGCGCGCGGTCCGGGTCGCGCGGCGGCGCCTTCTCACTGAAACCGAGGTTCGTGAGGGCACAGTAGCCGAGGTCCCGGCGCGACTCGAAGTCATTCCCGATGCCGGTCTCCCAGCCGACGATGACCCCGGCGAACAGCGCTTCGTCCCCCGTCTCGCGCAGCTTCGCGACCTGTTCGGCGATGGCCGGGCCGATTACCTCTCCAGCCAGCCGGCGAGCCTCGTTGAGCATCGCCGGGCTGTTGAAGCAGGCCTGGGGCGCAAGTTTCCACGGCTGGCCCCAGTTCACGTATTGGCCGGTATTCGGAGTTCCTTTCCAGTCAAGCCATTCGACATTGGCGGGATCGCTCCACAGGTCACGGCGGTTCAGCCAGAACTTGGAATCGTCGATGTGCAAACCTACCGCGATTTTGTGCTTTGACGCGACTGCGAAAGTTCGTTCGATGAGCGTGCGCATTTGAGCGCCGGTGTAGTCCAGCGCGAGCGGTCCCACCATGATCCCGAGCCGGTGGCGGCCGTCTCCACGCTCCTCCACGAAGTCCAGGAGTTTCTTGGCCTCGGCGTCGAGAAACGCGGGTTCGGGCAGCTGCGAAATCTCCTGCTTCCCGGCCTCGGTGGTGAATCCTGGACCGGCCGTGAAGATTTGAAACATAAGGTACTGGGGTTCGGGATTATTTGCTAAATTCCGATTGCCGCTGCCTAATATTCCTTGGCGGGAAATTTGGTTGTGTCCGGCATTTTGCGCATTCGCAACTTCGTTCATGAGGCCGTATCCAAGGAAGCCAAACAGTAAAGCCATTTCTAGAAGCGCAGCTAGCTTGCGTGATACAAACATGGATTACTTCCTTCTGCTTACTCCAGGCTGATGTCAGAAATCAGGCGTTGCTTTGGTTTAAGGATTTTATTACAGTTCGTATCCCAATAAATCGCCCAGGGCCATGACGGATGAGCGCAAGGGCGAAGGCGGGGCTCGCGAGCGCGCCGATGGGCGTGGCGCTCAGCCCAGGCGGCGCGCATCAATGCCAGGAACCCGATGAACCGCGCAAGAAGCATTCGCATCCCGTTACTCCTCACTTAGGCCGAAACTGGCACATGCCGCGACCGTCGCTTCGGCTGCTTCCCGCCATGAGTACCGCTTCACCCGCTCGAGGGCCCTCACGATCAGCGTGTCGCGCAAGGCTGTGTCGGTGAGGATCCGTTCCATGCTTTGGCTCATGTCGCCGATATCGTGCGGATCGAATGTGTCGGCGGCATCGCCCGCGATCTCGGGCAAGGTGGTGTTGTTGGCCACCGTTACAGGTACCCCGGCTATCATCGCTTCATGAACTTGCAGGCCCCATCCCTCGTAGAACGACGGATAGACGAAGAGGCCGGCCCCTTGGTAGAGCGCCAGCACGTCCTCGGACGGCACATAGCCGAGAACCCTGATGTCATCCGCGAATTGACTGCTCTCTACGCGGCGGTAGAATTCCGGGTACGGCCACAGGCTCCGCCCGGCGATGACAAGCTGATGCGGCAGCCCGCTGCGGGACTTCAAACGTCCAAATGCCTCGACCAGACCCTCGAGGTTCTTCCGGGGGTGGATATCATTCAGAGAGAGAATGTACGGCTGCCCGATGCCGTACCGAGTGCATACATCCGAGATCCTAGCCGCGGATAGACGCTCGGTGAATTCGGTGCGTACGCCGTGCGGCACTACGACAATTTTCTCGGAGGGGACCTGCAGGATGCGCATGATTTCGCGCCGGGAGAATTCTGTCGTGGTGACAATCCGGTCGGCCCGCTTAACCGAGCTTCGCGTTGCGAGCGTACGAGGTAAGGCTATATGAGGCGGCAGCCAGCCCGGATTCGCCAACCAGAAGACGTCGGCAAGCAATAGGACCGTCTTGCAGGGCGCGTAGGCGGGCAGGGTGGAAAACGAGAGAAGGACATCGACCGGATGCCGTTCCAGCTCGATCGGGTAGGCGATCAGGTTGCGCAGGAATGAGCTTCTCGCGTAGCGAGGCAGCGTGACGACTTGACAATTGGGCCGATGATCGATGCCAAGTTCGCCGTCGAGGGTGTACACCTTGAACCGCCCCTGCGGCCAGCACTCCAGCATCTCTTTCAGGAGTTGCCTGGCATGAATGCCATGTCCGGAGCGGGAGCCGAAGCGCTTGCCCTGCCACAGGAACTTGCCATCGTAGCCAACAGTCAGGGCCATGTCGACGCCACTTCGTTCTCCTCTACGTTTTCCGGCGGGACCGGCCTCCGGTGGCGGTCCACGTCTGGGTCGTCATGGATAATCTTCCGGAACGTGTCAACGTCCTTGAGATAGCCGGTGTTTGAAGTCAGGCTCGGATAATTGGCCTTTGGGGGGCGGGTTGATCCAAGCGGCGGCTGGTTTGAGCAGCGGTTCTGGCAGGCGCGCTGTACCCCGCCAAAAATTTGTTATTGCAGAATTGCCGGAGGAACTCGACGTCGCGGTTCGTTTCTGAAAAGACTCGCCCCCTCGGCGAGGGAATCAACCGCCGCAATTGGTTGGAGCCGAGCCAGGGAGACAGATGGTCAATTTCCGTTTCATCCACGCCGCCGACCTGCATCTCGACAGCCCTCTCATCGGGTTAGCCAAGAAATCCGAGGACTGCGCGGCACGCCTCGACGATGCGTCGCGCCGGGCCTTCGATAATCTGGTTGCGCTCGCCATCGAGGAGGACTGCCGGCTGATTGTGATCGCAGGCGACATTTTCGATGGGCAATGGCGCGACTACCGGACCGGCCTATTCTTCGCCGAACGCATGCGGCGCTTACGCCAGGCCGGAATTCGCGTGATCATCGTCGCCGGCAACCATGACGCGGAGAATCGTTTCGCCAGCCGTCTGGAATGTTCCGATAATGTCAAACTCCTGTCCCAGCGGCATCCCGAGTCGGTAGTGATTGAGGAGCTGGGAGCGGTGGTTCATGGACGCAGCTTCCCGCAGCGCGACGTCGTGGACAATATCGCACTTGAGTATCCAAGTCCGGTTCCGGGCCGCTTCAACATCGGCTTGCTGCACACGGCCTGTGGCGGCAGCGAGGGGCATCCGAGCTATGCGCCCTGCACCGTCGCGCAGCTCGTCAACCATGGCTATCAATATTGGGCTCTGGGCCACATTCACACACGGCAGGAACTGAGCAAGGCGCCGTATATCGACTATCCAGGCAACCTGCAGGGGCGCAGCGTTAAGGAGACCGGCCCGAAGGGGGCAACGCTTGTTGAAGTCGTCGACGGGGGCGTCGCGCGAATCGAACACCGCGCGCTCGACGTTGTACGCTGGACCGTCGAAGATGTGACGGTTGCGCGCATGGAAAGCCGGGCCGCGCTTTTGTCCGCGGTTCGGGAAAGCATCGAGCGGGCCTACGCCGGTTGCGATGGCCGCGCACTTGCAATCCGCCTGCGCCTCGTGGGTTCGACCCTCTTGCATGCCGAGCTCGCGGCAACAGCCCCATTGGTGCGAGAAGAGATCGAGACGCATGCCATTGGCATCGCGAGCGGCATATGGATCGAGAAGGTGGAAGTCCGGACCTCGCCTTCTGCCGCCAGCGCCGGTGCCGATCCGACCGTCGCCGGCAGGTTGCGCCAGGCCGTGCAATGTTTGGCGGCCGATCCCTGGCTCGCCGAGCGCCTCGAAGCGAGGCTCGCGGAGATCAAGATAAAATTGCCCGCCGGAGCGCGAAGCGACGCGCTGTTCGATGTGCTGCGAGCGGAAGGGCCGGAGAAAGCTCGCGCATTGGCTCTGGCCATGATCGACCGGGGGCAGAACTGATCCGATGCGGTTCGAAACTTTCACGATCGAGAAATATGGTCTCGTCGATAGACGTACGTTGTCCATTCCGCCCGATCCCGGCCTCGTCGTGATCTATGGACAAAATGAAGCCGGCAAGAGCACGAGTCTCGCCGCCATCGCGGATTTCCTGTTCGGCATTCCGCATAATTCGGCGCGGGGCCAAGTGTATGGTTACGAGAAGATTCGGCTGACGGCCGTCGTGTCCTTCA
>JBOHJU010000171.1:0-6470 GCA_050728755.1 Methylocella sp. | reverse complement strand
ACGAGAAGGTGCGCCAGGCCATGCATTCGGTGTTTCTCTATCACGCGATTGCCGCCGGCATGGACATGGGCATCGTCAACGCGGGCCAGCTCGCGGTCTATGCCGAGATCGAACCGGACCTCCGCGAGGCCTGCGAGGATGTCGTCCTCAATCGGCGGCCGGACGCCACCGAGAGATTGCTCGCGCTCGCGGAAAGCTACAAGGGGCAAGAGACACAGGCCGCCGAAAAGAACCTTATCTGGCGCGCCGAGCCGGTCGAGAAGCGGCTCGAACATGCGCTCGTCAACGGCATCACCGAATTTATCGACTGCGATGTCGAGGAAGCGCGTGCCGCCGCGAAAAGGCCGCTCGATGTCATCGAAGGGCCGCTGATGGCCGGCATGAATGTCGTCGGCGATCTTTTCGGCTCGGGCAAGATGTTTCTACCCCAGGTCGTCAAGTCCGCGCGGGTGATGAAACGGGCGGTCGCCTATCTTTTGCCTTTCATGGACGAGGAAAAGCGAAAGACCGGGGCCGGCGAGCGATCGAGCGCGGGCAAAATCCTGATGGCGACGGTCAAGGGCGACGTGCACGACATCGGCAAGAATATCGTCGGCGTGGTGCTCGCCTGCAACAATTACGAAATTATCGATCTCGGCGTGATGGTTCCCGCGGCGAAAATCCTTGCCACCGCGCGAGCGGAAAAGGTGGACGCGATCGGCCTATCGGGTCTCATCACGCCCTCGCTCGAGGAGATGTGCTTTGTCGCGGCCGAGATGGAGCGCGAAGGTTTCGATCTGCCGCTCTTAATTGGCGGCGCGACGACGAGCCGGGTTCACACGGCGGTCAAGATTCATCCAAACTATGCCAAGGGCCAGACGGTCTATGTCACCGACGCGAGCCGGGCGGTCGGCGTCGTGCAATCGCTCATTTCGGCGCAGTCCCGCGCCCTCACCATCGCGGCGGTCCGGGCCGAATACGCCAAAGTCGCGGCGGCCCACCGCCGGGGGGAGGCCGATAAGCGACGACTGCCGCTAGCAAAAGCGCGCGCCAACGCCTTCAGGCCAGACTGGGCCAGCTACGCGCCGCCGCGCCCGGTATTTTGCGGCACACGGGTGTTTCGCACCTATGCGGCCGCCGAGCTTATCCCCTATATCGATTGGACGCCATTTTTTCAGACCTGGGAAATGCGCGGCCGCTATCCCGCGATTTTGCACGATCCGGAACAGGGCGAAGCCGCGCGGCAATTATTCGACGACGCTCAGCAAATGCTAACCCGCGTCGTCGAGGAACATTGGTTCGATCCCAAGGCCGTGATCGGCTTTTGGCCAGCCAACAGCGTAGGCGATGACATCAAGCTCTACACGGGCGAATCGCGGACAACCGAGCTTGCGACGTTGTTCACCTTGCGCCAGCAATTGGTACGCCGCGACGGGCGTCCCAATCTCGCGCTCGCCGATTTTCTTGCCCCCGCCTCGAGCGGCAAGGCGGATTATATCGGCGCTTTCGCCGTCACCTCGGGCGCGAGGGAAGGCAAGATCGCCGGCCGTTTCGCCAAGGCGAACGACGACTATGGGTCGATCATGGTGAAGGCGCTCGCCGACCGCTTTGCCGAGGCTCTTGCCGAACGCATGCATGAACGCGTGCGCCGCGAGTTCTGGGCCTATGCGCCAGACGAATCCTTGACCAGCGAGGAAAGGCTAGCCGAAGCTTACCGCGGCATTCGCCCCGCGCCAGGCTATCCGGCGCAGCCCGATCACACCGAGAAGGCGACGATATTCCGCCTGCTCGAAGCGGAGCGGAGGATTGGCGTAACGCTCACCGAGAGTTTCGCGATGTGGCCCGGCGCTTCGGTGTCCGGCCTCTATCTCGCGCATCCGAATTCGCATTATTTTGGGGTCGCGAAAATCGAGCGCGATCAGGTCGAGGATTATGCGCAGCGGAAGAGAATGAGCGTGGCGGAGGCCGAGCGCTGGCTCGCGCCGGTGCTGAACTACGACCCGGCGGTGCTGACCGAGGCCGCGGCAGAATGACCCCCGGTTGGCTGCGGCGAAGCGCAAGCGGCCGGCGAGGGAAACCGAAGTTCGATCTTGAGGCCCGGTGCGTTGTCGGCCATTTCAATACGAGCCGCATGGAGACGGGCGACGGCGGCGACGAGGCTGAGGCCGAGCCCATTGCCGGGAGTATGGCGGCTTCGTTCAAGCCGGTAGAAGCGCTTGAAGACGCGTTGATATTCATCGACAGGAATTCCCGCCCCGTCATCGGCGATCGAAATGACGCCACCGCCCTCGGTCTGTTTGACCTCCACGGTTACTTGACCCGCGTCACGGCCATGTTTGATGGCATTATCGACGAGATTGGCCACCGCGCCGAAAAGAAGATCTCTGTCGCCCCTGGCGTGCACGCAAGGATCCCCGACAGCCGTGAGCCGCCCACCCTTGTCTTCCGCCGCGGCATCGAATAGCTCCACGACCTCGCTCGCGATTTCAGCTAAGTTTACGGGGTGGAACTCGGCTGTTCGATCGTGCGCCTCTATTTGAGAAATCCGCGTGAGCGAGGAGAACATGCGAAGGACACCATCGAGGTCCGCCATGGTGTCGGCGATCAGCGATTGGTCCTTGTCGCCGTCGCGTTGCTGATCGTAAGCTCTCTCCAGCCGTCCGCGCAAGCGGGCCAGGGGCGTGCGTAAATCATGTGCCACATTGTCGGTGACTTGCTTCACCTCGCCCATCAACGCATCGATGCGGTCAAGCATCGAATTGAGGTTCGCAGCGAGTTCGTCCCATTCATCGCGTGTCCCGCGCAGCGGTATCCTCTGGCCGAGGCCGCTTTGCATGATGGCGCGGCTGGTCGCGTTGATGGATTCGATGCGCCCCACCGTGCGCCGCGTGATCGACACGCTGACTGCCCCGCCAAGCGCGAATATCCATAAGATGCATAGGGCCATGGCCACCTTAATCCTTCGCGCAAACTCGCCGAGATCGTCGATGTCTGTTCCCACCAGCAAGTGGCTGCCGTCCGGGAGGGCCTCGAACGTTGCCCGCAGCAGCGGTTGGCCCTCCCGCGCTCTGAAGTCGGCCCATCCGCGGGGGCTTTTAATGGCCGATGGCCACTCTGCAAGGTTGCCGGCAAGCGGCGCGAACGAAGGGTCGGCGAACAGGTAAACGCTGCCTTCGGAGCGTTGGCCGGCGAGGCGTTGCGCGATCGTGCCGATCAGTCCGCTGCGTCCCGCGCTCGCGTAAGCTTTTTTCAGGATCGTGAGTTCCGCCATGATCGCACGATCCGATCGGCTGCGCACGTAGGAAGCGGCTGACCAATAGACATAGCCCAATAGCGCAAACACCACGGCGCCGACAATTGCGATCCAGATCAGCGCCTGCTTGAACGTGCGGGACCGTAAGGTCTTAGCCAGGAGCACGGACACAAAACCCAACACCGCGGACAGTATGGATGAGTGGATAGGCTTGCGCGGCATCGATCTTGCGGCGGACGCGGCCGACATATACGTCAATAATGTTGGTCGTGGGATCGAAATGGAGATCCCATACGTGCTGCAGCAGCATCGCCCGCGGGACAACCTGGCCTTGATTGCGAACCAGGTAGACGAGAAGCTTGAATTCTCGTGGCAGCAGGTCGATTTTGCGGCCCCCACGGCTCACTGTTCGGGACACTAAGTCGAGCTCGAGATCACCGGCACGCAACATTGTTTCCTTGACGACGCTGTCGCTGCGCCGGGCGAGAGCCTCGACACGGGCCAGCAATTCCGCGAAGGCGAACGGCTTGACGAGGTAGTCATCCCCGCCGGCGCGCAGGCCGCGCACGCGATCATCGACCTCGCCGAGCGCACTGACGATCAAGGCGGGCGTGACGATACCTTCTTCCCTCAGGCGCCGGATGACCGCGATTCCATCGATGCCAGGAAGCATGCGATCGATTGTCATCACGGCATATTGTGCGGAACGTCCGCGGCTCAGCCCGTCGTCGCCGTCGACAGCGAGATCGACCTCATAACCGCTCGTCGCGAGCGCCTCGACGAGCTGCTCGGCCGTCTCGCGGTCGTCCTCGATGACGAGAATGCGGCACCGCCCGCCTGCCATGCCTTCGCGCCTCCAAACCGTTGCTGAAAGGCAATCGGCCCGATCATCTTGTCATAAAATTGGAAATTCAAAACTGACGTTTTTGTCAGAAACTGACGTATAAGTAATTTGAGTATTGCGGCTTAATTTTTTATGACGAGCTCCCCGTCAGCGTGCGCATCACGGTTCCCTCTGTCGGTTAGACCTCCGTCGTCAGATCGGCCGCAAAACGCTGCCGCTGAAAGCAGGGAGCACGGCCACGAGGAGCACCGTTGCCGTCGCCGTCACCGGGTCAGCAGGAACTCTGCATCACAAGTGCTGCAACCATCTCAGGGAGAACGTGATCGCCGCGAAGTAGCTTCAAAAAGCGGTGCAGCTTCGAGGAATCTGGAACCATGGCAACACTCACTCGCTCGTGGCATGTGACCACTATCTCAAACTGGACGTACCAGTCCTTGGACGCTGGTGCCCGTCCTGAAATTGACCAAGAAGATCCCTTTCGAGAGGCCATTTGCGCGGCGTTCATTTTCAATTCGGACAATTCAATACATCAGGGTACTGTTCCCGCGAATCACCGAAGCATTGATAGGCGCAGGAATTTTGAAGAAGGGGAGGTTCGGGACCAAAGTGCCAGTGTATATGTAATGTCACGCCACCAGCTTCGAGACTGTCGGCATTGGCAGAGCGCGTTTGCATTGCAGCACAAGGATCGCCGCTATTACGAAATTGTAGAGGATACCATCCACTCTGAATTCGATTATCTATATTTCGCCATCCAGGATTGGCGAGGCGAGATTCGGGCAATCCAACCATTTTTCATTCTCGATCTGGACGTCCTTGTCGGAGTTCACCCGTATTTTGGGCGGTTGATTGGTGCCATCCGGCTCCAGTGGCCGCGGTTCATGTATATGAAAACCATGATGGTTGGATGTGTCGCGGGTGAAGCCCACCTGGACGATGGAAATGATTCGACACGTGGGCCCAACGCCGAGCTCCTAACCGGAGCGATCATCAAACATGCACGTGCGCTAAGGGCAAGGCTGATCGTTCTCAAAGAATTTCCCAAGAGGTACCGCAAGATGCTGTCGTGTTTCGTTCGCGATGGCTTCACGAGAATTCCCAGCATGCCACAGACGCGGCTCAACATCGCCTATGCGAGCTTTGACGACTACATGCAATCTGCGCTCAACAGCGCCACAAGATGCAAGCTCCGCAAGAAGTTCAGGGCAACGGACCTCGACGTACCAATTGAGCTGATCGTGACCGCCGACGTTACATCGGTTATAGACGAAATATTCCCGCTCTATCTCCATGTATATGAGCGATCGAAGCTGCATTTTGAAAAGCTAACAAAACAGTATTTTTGTCGGCTTGGAAATATGATGCCTGATAAGGTAAAGTTTTTCGTTTGGCGGCGTAGCGGAAAGGCCGTGGCCTTCTGTGATTGCATGGTGCATGGCGACACCATGTTTGTTGAGTATTTAGGCCTCGATTACAGCATTGCTCTAAAGCTTCATCTCTATCACTACGTCTTTCGCGATTTGGTTAGGTGGGCCATCTCAAACGGATACAAATGGATTCAGAACGGCTCGTTGAACTATGACCCAAAGCTGCATTTCCGGCATCGGTTGGATCCGATTGACTTATATGTCAAACACACCTCGGTCTTTATCAATGCCATAATGCGAATGGCTCTCCCCTTGCTCGGGCCGACTCGCCACGACAAAACTCTGCAGAAATTCCCAACCTATTTCGAACTATGGGACTAATAAGTCCGAGGCTCAACCCATCGTCACCGTCGACAGCGAGATCGACCTCATAACCGCTCGTCGCAAGCGCCTCGACGAGCTGCTCGGCCGTCTCGCGGTCGTCCTCGATGACGAGAATGCGGCACTGCCCTCCTGCCATGCCTTCGCATCTCCAAATCGTTGCTGAAAGGCAATCGACCCGATCATCTTGTCATAAAATTGAAAATTCAATACTAACTTTTTTGTCAGAAACTGTCGCATTAGTCATTTGAATATTTTGATTTGTTTGTTTATCCCGATCCTAACCAGTGGTTGTTGCCGTCGCGATCCTTGCTCGCGGCGGCGCCGCCCCGGCAACCAAGTGAATTCCTTTGTCGGAGGATCAGAGTGATGAAAAGCAATGTATTCGGTTGTGTTTCCGCGGCCTTGCTCGGAGCGGCAATCGTGTTACCAACGCCAGCCTTGGCGCGTGGCGGATTCGGCGGCGGCGGAATGCACGGCGGGTTCGGTGGTGGCGGCTTCCACGGCGGGTTCGGTGGCGGTGGCATGCATTTCGGTGGCGGTTTCCATCGGCCTATGTTCAGCGGCCGGAGCGTGTTCGTCCCCGGTGGAGGCCGCTTTGATCGGGATAACCGCTTTGGCCGATTTGGCCGCTTCGATCGTCGGG
>JBOHJU010000170.1:0-6482 GCA_050728755.1 Methylocella sp. | reverse complement strand
ATTCTCTATAATAAAGTGACGATCAAGAATGCGACGCAGGCCGTGCAGATGTTCGGCCCGGCCCAGCATGCCGTCGGCAAGGCTGTCGCCGACAGTGTCGCGGCGGGCGTTATCCCCGTGGGCGAAGCCGACAATCTGTTCATTTGCGTCGGCGTGTTCATCCATTGGGACGCCAAGGACAATAAAAAAATTCAAGACTTCAACTATCAGGCCACGAAGGAGGCAATCGCGCGTGCCGTTGCTGGCGAACCGAAACCCGACTATGTCGTCGCCCAGCGCAACATCGCGAAGCATCCTTTCGCACCAAACTGAGCGGCCGGGAGGACCAACAACATCCAACAACATAAAGGGGCCTTGGCCCCTTTTTATTTTGCGTGTCCAGCGCCTTTCGATGCGGCCGCGGCAAGATCGGCGCCGGTCAAACGGCCATCGTGCAGCGCGGAAGCAACGAGGACTCCCCTTATGCCCGCCTGTTTCAGCCGCGTGAGATCGGCGGCGCCGCGAAGACCACCCGCGGCATAAAGCATGACATCCGGCGCGCGGCGCTTAAGATCCGCGAGACGGTCGAAGTCGGGCCCCGAATCGGCGCCCACCCGCGCCAGCGCCATGACGATCACGCGCGCGGGCCACAGATGCGGTGCATCGCAAAGCCCTTTTGGCCCGAGAAAGCTGTCGCTTCGATAGTCGAGCGATAAAACGATACGGTCTTCCGCGGCGAGTTCCTCGAGCACCGCATGGCCGGCCAGGGATTCGCTGCCAAGAACGAGATGCGCGCGCTTGTGGCGAGCGAGCCACGCGCGTGCCTCTCTGGCGTCGCGCACTCCGGCATCGACCCAAAAAGCGACGTTGGGAAAAGCCGCGCTTAGCGCGCCGAGACTTAGGTCATGACTGCCGCGCGATTCGATTCGATCGAGATCGGCCGCATAGATCGTGCAAAAGGGGTGCACCGTCAAAAACCCGGCGACAACGTCAAGCGGCGCGCTCGTTTGCGCGAGCGGAGTTACAATCGGCGCATAGGAATCGCGCGAACCATGACGGGCGTGGACGACCACGCCGCCCTTCAAGTCGAGCACGGGAATGACTTCGATCGCAAGCTCGGGCATTATTTAGCTGAACCAAGGCCCACCCGGATTTTTATATAACTGGGCATCCCTTTCACATCCTCTGATTACAGTGATTAGGATTGGGCCTATCGGTCGTAATCTGTGAGACTTGGAATTAAATTAGGAAAGAAATCGACTATGGTGAGACCGATGCACCCGCTGACATCGGAGAGATCATTCGCATCATAGCCGTAATGTCGCAAAACCCGCCGGAGAGGACGCATGAATCGCCTCGACAAAACTGAACCTAAGCCCTTGCGGATTGATCTCAGCCGGACCTTTATTCGGCGGACTGATTTGAGTGATGCCAATTTAGAAGGGGCTAACTTAAGTTATGCTGATTGCCAGAACGCAATTTTCCGCCGCGTAAACTTCAAGCGTGCCAACCTTGAAGGGACGAATTTGAAAGGCGCGGACCTTTCGGACGCCCGTAATCTTACGCGCGAGCAGCTCAACAAGGCAATTATTGACGAGACCACGATACTTCCCGCCTATCTGTACTTCCCGCCTATCTGTGCTCGTGAAAAGTGAGACATATTCGCATGTCGGACAGCGCCAACCTGCTTGACGATAACCGCGAGCCCGTGGCGCGTCCGCGCCACCCCGAAAGGGCGCACCGGCCCGATCAGCCGGCGATGAGCAAGCCCGCTTGGATCAGGGTCAAGGCGCCAGGCTCGCCGCTATGGGCGGCGACGCGAAAAATCGTCAAGGACCATGGACTCGTCACAGTCTGCGAGGAGGCGGGGTGTCCCAACATCGGCGAATGCTGGGAGAAAAAACACGCGACGTTCATGATCATGGGCGACACTTGCACGCGCGCCTGTGCCTTCTGCAATGTCAGGACCGGCCTTCCGCATGCGCTCGATTCGTCCGAGCCCGCCCGCGTCGCCGAGGCGGTCAAAAAGCTGGGGCTTGCCCATGCCGTCGTCACCTCCGTCGATCGCGACGATCTCGACGACGGCGGAGCACGGCATTTCGCAAAAGTGGTCGCGGCGATCCGCACGGCGAGCCCAAAAACCACGATCGAAGTCTTGACCCCGGACTTTTTGCGCAAGCAGGGCGCGCTTGAGACGGTCGTCGCGGCCAAGCCCGATGTGTTCAATCATAACCTCGAGACTGTCGCGTCGAAATACCTCGAGGTTCGGCCCGGCGCCCGTTATTTCCACTCGCTCAGGCTTCTGCAGCGGGTCAAGGAAATCGCTCCCAGAATCTTTACTAAATCCGGAATGATGCTGGGGCTCGGCGAGGAGCGCCACGAAGTGCTGCAACTGATGGACGATTTGCGCACCGCGGACGTCGATTTCTTGACGATGGGCCAGTATCTGCAGCCTACACGAAAGCATCATCCTGTCGTGCGGTTCGTGGCCCCGGACGAGTTTGCCTCTTACGCCGAGGTCGCGCTCGCCAAGGGGTTTCTCTTGGTCTCGGCATCGCCCTTAACCCGATCCTCGCATCACGCGGGCGAGGATTTCGCCAGGCTGAAGGCGCGCCGGATGGCCTTGCCGGAGCACATTTGAGCGGCTAGAGCAATTCCAGCTCCAACGACGCCACTGTTTTTCAAATCCCATGCTGTGAGCGGGCATGCCTTCCTTCCATACTACCCACCGCGTCCGTCATGGCGCCTCCGAAATGTTCGATCTGGTCGCCGACATCGAATCCTATCCGCGCTTCGTGCCGCTTTGCCGCGCTTTGCGGGTCCGCCGGCGTGACGAAACCGATGGGAGACTAACGCTCATTGCCGATATGGAGGTCGGCTACAAGGCCATCCGCGAGACTTTCACGAGCCGCGTTACTTGCGAGCGCTCAAAGCATCAGATTCTCGTCGAATATATCGACGGACCGTTCAAGCATCTCGAAAACCGTTGGATCTTTCACGATCGCGACGAAGGCAAGGCTTGCCTCGTCGAGTTTTGCATCGCCTATGAATTCAAGAGCCGCGCGCTGGGTCTCATCATGGGCAAAATGTTCGACGCGGCTTTTCGAAAATTCGCCGAAGCTTTCAAAGATCGCGCCGATATTGTCTATGGCAAGGCCCCCTGACGTGAGAGGACAACCGAAAATCCCGCCCTGCGCCTGTGCATCAACACGCCGCTTCGAGGAGCAGCTCGATCGCGGTGGCGATCGCGGCCGAACGCACCCCGTCGCGGCCAAGGTCTGCGAAGCGCTTTTCGACGGCGATGATGGCACCGCCTCTGCGTGCCAGGCCAAAATGCACGAGGCCGACGGGCTTTCCAGGCGAACCCCCGCCGGGCCCGGCGATGCCGGTGATCGAAAGCGCCATGGCGGCCGCGGAATGAGCGAGGGCACCTGCCGTCATGGCTCGCGCGGCATCGGAGCTGACCGCGCCGAAGTCTTCCAAAATCTGTGGCGAGACTCCGAGACATTCGATCTTCGCGGCATTGGAGTAGGTGACGAAGCCGCGCTCGAAAACGCCGGATGACCCGGGTATGGCAGTGATCAAGGCCGCCAAGAGGCCCCCCGTGCATGACTCGGCGGTTGCCACGGTAAGCCCCCTGGTGCGGCAGGATTCAACGAGGTCCGCGGCGCTGCTTTTGAGTGCGTCAGAAAACATGCCGCCCTTCCCGGCGCGCAGGGTTGCGCCCGAATCCACGGACCGGCACGCGCACTCGCGGGCTGGAAGCTTCGTCTTGTTCTCGCGCGCTTGTTGCCTCGCGGGCGTGCGACAAAATCGCGAAGAGTCCAACCTTGGGCCGTGCCTTAACTATAAACAAGTATTAGAGTGTCTTAAGGAAATTGACCAGGTCCTCCTTCTGTTGATCTGTGAAGCCAATGTTGAAGCGCTGGTCATAAAAATTCACCGCGTCGAGCAGGGTGGCCGCCGAGCCGTTGTGGAAATAGGGTGCGCGGGCGGCCAGACCCCGCAGAATGGGTCCCTTGAGCTTGCCGATGTCTTTGCACTGCCCCGAAATCAATGCGCGGCCTGGATCGGTGACGACATAGATCTTTCCGAAGAGCGGACCCGCCGCCGTGCATGTGAGGGTGAAGACCGGCAATCCGGAAATGTCGAGCACCGGAGGACTGTTGGCTCCAGCGTCGGCGATGCCTATGTCCAACGGTGCTTTGACGGAGTGATCGCCGGCATTGGGGGTGTCGTGGCAGGTGCCGCAAAATCCATTGAAGGTCGTCACACCCAACACGTCGTTTATACCCGCCACGCCCGTAATCTTGATCGGTATGGTGTTGAACACCACCTCGCCGCGCGCGACTGACTTGCGAGCTTCCGTTTCGTCGCCGTCCCCCCGGAGGCTTTGCCAATATTTATAGAGGTCGAAGATATTCGAGTCGAAAGGCGCGCCCGTGGGATTCATTCCAAACGGATCATTCACGCCGATGAAGAAACTCGCAAGCTGCTGCGAAAGCGACTTGGGACCGCCCGTCGCGTGACGGGCATCCAGATCGTGCGCCTCGTTATCGAAGTTTTGCGCGGTGAAAATGCCGCTTTCGAAAGCCACTATTTGGTTTTGCTGTGCAACCGTCGGAGCGGTGTTGGCTTGCGCATGGCCGAGTGTCGCGTCGACGGACTGCATTTCAAAGCTGGGCTCGCGTCCGTCCCACATGATCGTCGACAGGAAGCCAAGATTGGTGGAGGGGAGCGGCCGCCGATACATGGACATTATCCCGGTCGTCTTGCTCGTCAGTCCGGTGGTTGGGTTCGTTGTGCAATTGTAGGGGTCGGTGACGCTCGTCACTTCGAACTGCAAAATGTCCGGCGCCGGCAGCGGCAGGCCGATCCGGATCAGACCTTTGCCGGTCAGCAGTTCAAAGGCTTTCGGTTTGGCCGCGAGCGTGGAGACATCGTCGGATGGACAGGTGGCGCCGTCGACGAGCCGGAAGATCGGATCGGTGCCGCCGCTCGCATCGAATCGGGATTGAATGCCGGCCGCGCTGACACTCCACCCAGTCTGCGGCTGATGACACGTGAAACAGGTGCGTCCATTGGTCCCTAAGTTCTGGAAGAAAGGATTTAATGCCGTAAAGGTGGGGCCGCCCGGCTGGAAGGTGGCGATCTTCCCGCTCGGGTCGGCGTCAAGCTCAAACCTCGGAATAAGGGGTGGCGTCGGCTGTGGCCCGCGATCGGCATCTTTGAAAACGCGCATCTTCTGCGCGTGTTCGATCGCAGCCGGCGCCCACGCCCGCGTTTGGGTGGGATCATTGCTTTTGGCGGTTTGTGCCCACGCCTGCCGCGGGAGGCCGTCGAAGAAACAAACGAGCGCGAGCCCCGCGGCTGGAAATCTCAATGTCTTCAATGGCGAAGGTATGGAAATAACACTTCTTTTCATGCTGCGCCCTCCATTGCTCGGGCTCTGTGACCGAGCCAATCAATTTGGCCGCTCGACGGCCCTCCCCGAAATTGATGCAATATTTTGGCGCACGCATCCCCCAATCAGGGGGTGACACTGATACTCGCTCATGCCAAAGGCGGAGCAAAACGCCGCCAGCATGCGGCACGGGGAAAGAATTCTTGTCGCCGCGCCCGCGGCAGGGAATACCGCCAGGGTGGGCCAAAAATCGTGTGCGGCGGAAGTCGAAAATCGGCGCGAGAGGCCGCACAAGGCCCGCGGGTTGGCGTCAAAGCCGCTATGGCCGTGAACGCCGGAAATCGGCGAAGAGCCGAAAGTTCCTATCGCTTGGACGATGAAGGGCTCATAACACCGGCAATGCCGTCCCCCGGGCGCCAATCGGCCCCCTTGAGCCAGGCTTGTGGGTCATCTATATATCTTGCCGCTCTCCCGCCCAGCTTGTTGAGAGGTTGCGATGAGTTCACCAGCGACGCCGCCGGAAAAGGGGGTACCCCTAGGCCGGATACTCATCATTCTCAGTGTCTTCGCCTTTCCTGGCATCGTCTACTTGGGGGTCCGGCATCTCGGTAGTTACGTCAAAATAGTCGACATCCCGATCGTCGGGGAGTGGCAAGCCCGCGGCAAGCCCTGGCGCATAGAGTTTCGCCAGGACAAGACACTTGTGAGCGCCACGAGCCCTTCGCCACCAAGCGCTTCGCAAGCAGGGGCTTCGGCAACGGGCACGTACTCGGTGGATTATTACGGCACGCTTTGGGTAAAGCTGAATAATGGCAAGATCTACTCGGCGGCGGTAACAGAGCAGAGTCCCAACCGGTTCGACCTCATTGAATCCGACACTCTAGTGCCGACCGTGTTCGAAAAGGTGCTGCCTGCAAAGCCAAAGCCGCCGGATTCGCCGAAGGGATCGCCGGGCTAGGGAATGATCTTTCTTAAGTGTCCGTCTCGAAAGTTGTTGAATCATATGAATTGGTTGTGATTCAAGGGAGGCGGCCTGATTCGAGGAGGGGCCGCCGATGTGGACGAAAAGGAACCGAGTACGATACGATCGTGATCATCT
>JBOHJU010000169.1:0-6488 GCA_050728755.1 Methylocella sp. | reverse complement strand
CTTGCAAACTCCTCATCCGATATGGGTACGGGGCCGGTCAGGCGAATATTTGCCTGGAAGTTGGACGCAAGCTGCAGGTCAGCGGCGATCCGCCTGACCGCATCCTCCGCTCGCCGGCCGGGCTCGATGTCTTCCGTAGCGAGAACGGGTACGACTGCGATGAGGCGGCGCAAGCCGGCCGGCTGCGCATTGCCCTGCAAAAGCACCTCCCAGGAAAAGCTGGCAGGATGCGAGCCGGCGACGCCTTCCAGCGTCTGCGCAATCATGTCCAACGTTCGAGCCATGTCATCAAGGGAATAGATGCCCAGCTTCAATCCTTCGAGACCAAACGAAAGCGCGCGAACGAGCCCTCTTGGGCTCGGATCCTTCGCCAAGACGCTAATGAGTGGTTCGGCGTTGGCGAGTTGCCTTGTGCGTCGCGCGACTACTTCGGTAGGCAGGAAAAGGAGGCGGTTTTGCTGGAAGAACGTTCCGCCTTCTATTTCTTGGACGGAGCGAAAAAGACGAGGTTTGTTCGACAGACCCTCGGCCAATGCATGTGCGGCCGCACCGGTTTGTTCCGGCGTAGATCCCTCGACAACAACGAGGATCAGCTTCGAGCTTTGCGGAAATGCGGCCTGGAATGCCAATTCCCGCTTCCGCCAAGGAAGATCGCGCGAAATCAGATTGTTGACGTTGGTATCAATCGCAAAATGACTTACCGTGTAGGTCCCGGCCACAGAAGCCAGAATGAGGGCCACGATAATGACGCGCCGGGAGTGGCGGATGCAGAACTCGACCGTGCGGACAATCGCCGAAGTCAACATGGGAGTTAGAACTCTTCGCGTAAGGCTCGAAGCCGTTCTCAGCCTAAATCATTCGGAGTATCGCGCAAATCCCCTCGCGCCAGAAGAATATCGCGTGCGACCGCGTCCTCTTGCGTTGGAACTGCTTTTCAGCCGCTTCTGTCACGCTGCGTTTCTCGCTTCATAAAAGGATTTGCAACTCTTTGTTCTGGCTAGCGAAAGTGCAGCAATGAAATCCGGTCCTCTTTGAGGTGACAAGCAGAGCGAAACATTGACTTAGCCTGGTGAACGCGCAGCTTAAAATTGGGTTCCCTATGACCAGGATCTGAACCTCGCCAACATCCTAATCGTACCGTCAACCGTCGCCCCATAGGCGGCGGAGAAACATTAGACCACGGACCGGCGGCGTAACGCGCTCGTGCGTAGCGGAATAAATTGAATCGCCCCAAAATCCATTCACGCCGGTCGGCTGTTCCGTTTTCGGCAAGCGCCGCCCGTGGCGCTGGCCTTTCTTTTCACAGGTTCTAAATTCGCGCTGGCGGCAGCACGCCGTTTCGCGATATGACAAGACGCGATTTAGCCCACCAGCCCGCGGGGCCGAGCCATGAACTTCTTTTCTCGCTTTGGATATTTGGTCGCCGTTTTTTTTGTCGTCGCCTTAATCATCTCGGATGCAGTAGGCGCCATTTTTCATCTGAGCAGTCAGTCAACCGGCGTTTTAACGTTTTTGTTCTGGGGACCGCCGTGCATCTATTATGGCAGAACACTCGACCAGCCTGGAAAGCGGAGCGTCTTCTTTGGGCTTCGGCTGGACTATTGGGGCTACGGGCTGGTCGCCTTCGGACTTCTCTACGCTTATCTCAATTGGCACAGCCTGCGCGCGATTCGCTAGCGCCTGCCCAGGAGGGGGGCCATGGCCTCCGAGTGAAGCTTTGCAAGGAAAAGCGGCGGCTGCCTTGGGCGTGGGAGCGCAACATGCCTAGCCTGCAAGCATCCGAATTGAGCTTAGACGCAAGGCGGCGCCGTATTCTGTTTCGGTCCTGGCATCGCGGAATGCGCGAGTTGGATCTTGTTCTTGGCCGTTTCGCCGACGCCGAAATCATGCGCCTTGGCAGTAGCGAACTCGACGATTATGAGCTCTTGCTGGAAGCACAGGATCGCGACGTTTTCAGCTGGCTCACCTTTGCGGCGGAAACGCCGCGCTTATACGATACCGCGGTGTTACGGAAAATCCGTGCCTTCCATAGCCGTACCGGTCCACTCGATGCGTAAGCCACGTTGCTGGCCAGGCGCTTCGCGAAATCTTTCGGAGCATTGAATGCTATGACTTTATATTGGAGCGAGTCAACTTGAGGTACGACTATCTCTTCGTATATGGGACTCTCCGCCGGGACATTAACAGTGAAACGTACCACCTCTTGGCGCCATATGGTATATTTATGGGCGGCGCCACGATTCAAGGGAAACTTTATATGGTGGACTACTATCCCGGTCTCGTCCCGTCGAATACCCCGCAAGACGTTGTCTATGGAGAAGTTTACAAACTGAGTTGCCCGGATACCGTCTTATCGCGTCTTGATGACTATGAAGAATGTAGCTCGAAGTTTCCCGAATCGGCTAAATATGCGCGTTGCAAGCAGGATGTGAAACTCAAGAACGGAGGAGTCATTAGTGCATGGGTCTATATTTTCAAGCGTCCAACGGCGGGGTTACAACTTATAGAATCTGGAGATTTTCTTAAGAAGAATTGAGTCTTCTATCCGCAACTCACCGCGAAGTGAGCCTGTACGACATAGTAAATGCGGCTCGACCGGACTAACGAAGCGTCAACGGCCTTCGCATGGTCCCCGCCGCGAAAGCGGTTTAGTGCAATAGTATAATTCGCGAGATCGTTTCCGGACGACGCGCGATTTGAGGTGTGTTTCCACCAATTGCCGCATTCAATGAATGGGATGAATCTCAACCGCGTGGCCGCCGAACTCGGCAAGGGCGGCTCGCTCACGCTGTCCTCCGTCGCCGATGGCTTCGACGCTTTTTGTGCCGGGGATCTCGCGCGTGCACTCGCGCGGGATGCTGAAAGCCGGGCTGTCGCGCTCATCCATGTCGCGCGCGATGGGCAGCGCGCCCGCGCGTTTGGCGAGGTGCTTAGCTTCGCCGCGCCGGATATCGAGATGCTCGATTTCCCCGCCTGGGATTGCCAGCCCTATGATCGGGTATCGCCCGACACCGCGATTTCGGCGCGGCGGATCGTGGTTCTGTCGCGGCTTGCCCGTTCGCGCGCCGCATCGGAGCGTCCGCGCATCCTGTCCACCACGGTAAATGCCATCGTCCAACGGGTCCCGCCTCTCAGCAAAATAGCGGGCGACACGTTTTCCGCCGCGCCGGGCAATGTGGTCGATCGCGACGCGCTTGTAGAATGGCTCGAAACCAATGGCTTCGCGAGGGCGTCGAGCGCGCGGGACACCGGCGAATATGCGGTGCGCGGCGGCATCCTCGATCTTTTTCCGCCTGGAATGCCGCACCCCCTTCGCCTCGATTTTTTCGGCGACGCGCTCGAATCGATCCGCGCCTTCGATCCCGAGTCGCAACGCACGACCGGCCAGCTCCGCGCGCTCGATCTTGTGCCGATGAGCGAAGTGCGGCTCACGAACGAATCGATGCGAAGGTTCCGCCAGGCCTATGTCGCGCAATTCGGCGCGCAGCCCCGCGGCGACGCTCTCTACGAAGCAGTCAGCGAAGGCCGCCGCCATCAAGGTGTCGAACATTGGCTGCCGCTGTTTTACGAAAAGCTCGACACTTTGTTTGACTATTGCCCTGGCGCTCCATTGATGTTCGATCCCCTCGCCGAAGCGGCGGCGAACGAGCGTTTCGCGCAAATCGAGGATTATTTTGACGCGCGCAAGGATGCCCATGATGCCGATCCCAATCGTTCGACGTATAAGCCGCTGCCGCCCGGCGCGCTTTATCTCGCGCGCTCCGAGTGGGGCGCGCGCATCGCTTCGGCGAGCGTCGTCTCCGTGGTGCCTTTCGCGCAGCCGGAAACTGGCAAGGGTCTTGCCATCGATTGCGCCTCAAAACCTGGCCGCACGTTCGCCGCCGAGCGTGCCGATCCAACCGCCAATGTCTTTGCCGCCGCCATCGGCCATGTGCGTGCGCTGCAAGCAGAGGGCAAGCGGGTTATTCTCGCCGCCTGGTCGGAAGGCTCGCGCGAGCGGCTCGCCCATGTCCTCGCCGACCACGGCTTTACCAGCACGGCGCCGGTGTCCTCGCTTGCGCAAGCCCGCGCCCTTCCGCCTTCCACATTGGCCTTGGCCGTCATCGGCATCGAGCAAGGTTTTGAGGCGCCACGTCTCGCGCTTATCGGCGAACAGGATATCTTGGGCGACCGGCTCCCCGGCGGCCGCCGCAAGCCGCGCCGCGCCCAGGATTTTTTGACCGAAGCGGGTGCGCTCGCGGCGGGCGACATTGTCGTCCACGTCGATCATGGGATCGCGCGCTTTGCCGGCCTAAAGGCGATCGAAGCCGCCGGCGCGCCACACGATTGCCTCGAACTGCATTACGCCGAGGGTGCCAAGCTTTTTCTCCCCGTGGAAAATCTCGAGCTTCTGTCGCGCTACGGCTCGGAGGAGACAGAAGTCGAGCTCGACAGATTGGGGGGCGTCGGCTGGCAGAAACGCAAGGCGCGCATGCGCAAGTGCGTTCTCGAAATGGCGGCGGGACTGATCAAAATCGCCGCCGCGCGGCAGACCAAACCGGCTCCAAAACTCGTGCCGCCGGAAGGTCTTTATGCCGAATTTTGCGCGGGCTTTCCCTATGAGGAAACCGCCGACCAGCAGGCCGCGATCGACGCGGTTTTCGACGACATGGCCTCCGGCCGGCCGATGGACCGCCTCGTCTGCGGCGACACCGGTTTCGGCAAGACTGAGGTTGCCTTGCGCGCGGCCTTCACTGCTGCGATCGAAGGCAAGCAAGTGGCCGTGATCGTGCCGACGACGCTTCTCGCGCGTCAGCATTACAAGAATTTCGCCGCGCGCTTTGCACATTTGCCGGTCAAGGTCGCGCAAATGTCGCGGATGGCCGGCGCCGGCGGTCTCAAATCCGCCAAGCTTGGTACCGCCTCCGGAGACATCGATATCGTCGTCGGCACGCATGCGGTGCTCGCCAAGGGTATGGGCTTCAAGGATCTCGGTCTCGTCGTCGTCGACGAGGAGCAGCATTTCGGCGTCAAGCACAAGGAACGGTTAAAGGAGCTGCGCGCCGAGGTTCATGTCCTGACCTTGTCGGCGACGCCGATTCCGCGCACCCTTCAGCTTGCCATGACCGGCGTGCGCGGCCTTTCGATCATCGCGACGCCGCCGGTCGACAGGCTGGCGGTCCGGACCTTTATATCGCCGTTTGACGAATTGCTCGTTCGGGAAGCGTTGCTGCGCGAGAGATTTCGCGGCGGCCAGAGCTTTTATGTTTGTCCGCGCATCGACGATATCGAGGCGGCAAGCGCCTTCCTGCGTAAGAACGTTGCGGAAGTCAAATTCGTGGTCGCGCACGGCCAGTTGGCGGCGAGCGAGCTCGAAGCCAGGATGGCGGCCTTCTACGACGGCCAATACGATGTGCTGCTTTCGACGGCAATCGTCGAATCCGGCCTCGATATTCCGGCCGCGAATACGCTCATCGTGCATCGCGCCGACATGTTCGGTCTCGCCCAGCTCTATCAATTGCGTGGCCGCGTCGGGCGCGCGAAAATCCGCGCCTATGCATTGTTCACGGTGCCTCCCAACCGCAGCATGACGCCGCAAGCCGAACGGCGTCTCAAGTTGCTGCATTCGCTCGACACGCTCGGCGCCGGATTCGAACTTGCGAGCCATGATCTTGATATTCGCGGCGCCGGAAACCTGCTCGGCGACCAACAGTCCGGGCACATCAGGGAGGTTGGCTTCGAACTCTACCAAGAGATGCTGCGCGAGGCGATCGAAGCCTTGCGGGCGGGTATCGAGGAACCCGCCGAGGAGACATGGTCGCCTTCGATCACGCTTGGCACGCCGGTGACGATCCCTGAGGATTATGTCGGCGATCTGGACTTGCGACTTAGCCTCTACCGGCGTCTCGCCGCGCTCACATCCGACGCGGAAATCGAGAGTTTCGCCGCGGAAATGATCGACCGTTTTGGGCCGCTGCCTGGCGAAGCCGAGAAGTTGATGCAATTGGTCGCGATCAAGGTTTTGTGCCGGAAGGCCAATGTCGAAAAGGTCGAAGCAGGCCCAAGGGGCGTCATTATCTCATTCCGCGAAAATTCCTTCGCCAACCCGCAAGGCCTGGTGCGCTATATCGCCGAACACGGCTCGTTCGCGAAGGTCCGCCCGGACATGAAAATCGTGTTCGTCCGCGATTTCGAGACGAAAGCCGCGAGGCTCGAAGGCACGCGGCAAATCCTCCGCACGCTCGCGGCGCTCGCCGCGAAAAAGGCGGCGTGAGCGGCGCCTGGTGCGCCGAAAAGCTCAACAAGTAGCTATCTGTATTATTATTTGTTTTTCAAAGTGATCTAGGATTGCAAAATGGAATCAAATTTAAGAGTACACAATCTAGAGCAGGATGATGTTGGTTTGAATCGCGATGGGATTCCCAACCGCGTGAAAATCTGATTCAAGCTGTCGGCCGGATGGAGGCCGGCAGCGATGGCGAGACCTTATTCATTGGATTTGCGGGAGC
>JBOHJU010000168.1:0-6493 GCA_050728755.1 Methylocella sp. | reverse complement strand
GCTCCCGCAAATCCAATGAATAAGGTCTCGCCATCGCTGCCGTCCTCCATCCGGCCGACAGCTTGAATCAGATTTTCACGCGGTTGGGAATCCCCTCGCGATTCAAATCAAGATCATCCTGCTCTAGACGCGCGTGGCAAAGGCCTGCGTCGCCATCGGCGCCTAATTCAGCGCGGCCAATGGGCGATCGTTTTCGTTTATCTCCCGCTTGTTGCCGTGCCGGCATTCCTGCCTTTGCCCGGAGGGCTTGCGCACATATCTGGGACAATCTCACGCTCCTCGCATGATTTTGGTCGGCCGCGCCTGGTGCGGTCTCCCGGTGCTGCTCATTCTCGGCGGATCGACTTTTGGAGCGATCGTCATCGTCTACCTTTATCGCCGAAGCAAACAGGTCTGGTGTCGCTTTCTCTTTCCGATCAACGGTGTCTTGGGCTTGCTGGCCAAGCTTGCCCCGGTGCATTTCCGCGTCGAGCAGGATGCCTGGACCTTGTCGCGTCAATCCGGCAATGCCGGGCTGCGAACGGTCAATTGCGTGCCACTTTTCGCGACCAAGATCGTGCGCGGCGGCGCCGCGCTCGCCCAATTGCGAAATCGTGCATATCGCGGGCGCGGCGCCAAAACCTTGGGAAAGCTTGCTCATCGTCTTCAGCCGAATGGGCATTGCGAAAGGCGCTTACCATTGGAGCGTCAGTCCCTGGTTCGTCGCGCTGAAGCAGGCGCTCGCCCGCTGGCTCGTCAATCATAATGTATTGTTGACGTTGCGGGTGCAGCCGCCGTGGCAGGTCTTAACCGATTATCCAAGCGTCAATAACAAAAGACCTTTCTCGATGGGGCCATGCTTTTGGCCTATATCGTGACGACCGCGATCGGCGCATCGGTCTCATTATGCTTGCGGCTTGCCGCTCGCAGCCTAGGATCCACGCCTGGCGCGCGGTTTCATCATTTCGCGAAAAGCCTCATACCCGTCGTTGTAATACGAGATCGAGGTCATCCGAGCCTCCGCTGGCCGTTGCGGGGTTTGTACGCGGCGACCCTCGCACCAGGCCAGGGCTCGATCGTCGAGCCCTCGCCGGCCGGCGGGTAAAGGAATTAGGGGTGGCCCGCGGAGGAAAGTTTCTCCGCGCGCCGAATTCAGCCCGGTCAGCTCAAATCACATAGGACTTAAGCGGCGGGAAACCGTTGAATCCGACCGAGGAATAGGTCGTCGTATAGGCCCCGGTTCCTTCGATTAGTACTTTCGAACCGATTTCGAGACCGATCGGCAGGAAATAAGGGTCCTTTTCGTAGAGCACGTCGACCGAGTCGCAACTTGGCCCGGCTACCACGCAAGGCTCGGTGGCTTCGCCGTCAAACGCGGTCCTGATCGGATAGCGGATCATCTCGTCCATCGTCTCGGCGAGACCGTTGAACTTGCCGATGTCGAGATAAACCCACTTCACCTTGTCGTCGTCCGACTTCCTCGAGATGAGAACCACTTCCGCCTCGATCAGCCCGGCATTGCCGACCATGCCGCGGCCGGGCTCGATAATGGTTTCAGGAATTTGGTTGCCGAAATGGCGGCGCAACGAATGCAAGATCGCCTGCGCATAAGTCTTCACCGCCGGCACGTTCCTCAGATATTTCGCCGGAAACCCGCCGCCGAGATTGACCATCTGCAAAGCGATTCCGCGCTCCGTCAAATCACGGAAAATCGCCGCCGCCGCCTTTAAAGCGCCGTCCCACCTGCGCGGATTGCATTGTTGCGAGCCGACATGAAAAGAAAGGCCGAAGGCAACGAGCCCAAGACGGTGCGCATTTTCGAGAACGCGCGGCGCCATCGCCGGCGCGCAACCGAATTTTCGCGAGAGCGGCCATTCGGCGCCCGCGCCATCGCACAACATGCGGCAAAGCACTTTTGCTCCAGGCGCCGTGCGAGCGATTTTTTCGACTTCGGTCTCGCAATCAACCGCGAAGAGGCGCACGCCAAGTTCAAAGGCGCGCCTGATGTCGCGCTCCTTCTTGATCGTATTGCCATAGCTGACGCGGTCCGCGCTCGCGCCCGCCGCTAGCACCTGTTCGATCTCGACGACCGATGCGGTGTCGAAACAGGAGCCAAGACGCACCAGCAATTCGAGGACCCTTGGATCGGGATTGGCCTTCACGGCGTAGAACACCCGGGTGTCGGGCAACGCCTTGGCGAAGGACGCATAATTGTCGCGCACGGCATCGAGGTCGAGGACCAGGCACGGCCCATCCTCGCGGCGGTTGCGGAGAAATTCCAAAATACGATCGGTCATCGCGGCATCCCTTCGAAGGGCGCGGACCCCCGCGCCGGAACGAACAAGCTTTGGGTGAATGGCGATGCCGCATAAGCGCCCGCGCTATGGAGACGCGACCGCTTCAGTTGACCGCCACCCGCGACCGGCGGTCCCCCCGAGACAATTGCCTCGCGGACCGCGCGGTCTGATGCTGCGCCGTCGGACATTCCCACCTTGGACAAGGCGGAACGCGCCCTCCAAAGTGGTCATGGCCATCGCTTGGATTGGGATGAGATCCCGTTCCGCAAGCCCGGCAAGAAAGACTAGCCTCTTCGGTAAGCCAGCTTTGGAGGCTGACAGAGACGAAAAAGCCCGGTCCGTCGTTGCTTTAAGTCGCGTCCCCCGTTTGGCGGGGTTCGCCGGTTCGCCTCCGGCTGCCGGTCCTTTTTAGGCGGTTAACCGGCCTCTTGTCCGGATCCCCGCCAACCGGCACGCAACCACAGGCACGTGCGAAATTGGGCAGAGCATGAGATATGCGATTCGCCGCGCATTACAAGAGGATTTTTCAAAAAATGCGTGGCGGCCCGAATGCGAATGGTTAAATCTTACTAAAAATCCAGCTCCGGGCCGACCGGATGGATTTTTGCCGCTCCAGTGTGGCCAATAGCGGGGGTGCCATTAGGCCTTATTGGGCCGCCGTGCCGCGATAAGCGAGGGTCGTGACAGCCATGGGCAAGAGACACCACGGAGGTATGGCGACAAACGCTCAGCTGTGCCGGAACGGATATAGGAGTTGCCCAATGAGCCCTGGCGGAACGGGTGTCTCCGTTCCGAACTGTGTCGGCACTCGGTCCTTGCGCATGTAGTAGGTACCAAACAGGATGTCCCATAGTGGTAGCAGGCCGGCGAAGTTCTTGTGGCGCGCCTCGGCGTCGCCGGTGTGGTGCCAACGGTGGAAGCGCGGCGAGGCAATCACCGAACGCAGCGGGCCCCAGTCCCAGTCGACATTGGCGTGAAATAGGATCGTGAACAGCGTGATCAGGGGCGCGACACCTGTGAACGCGATGGGTGCAAAGCCCGACATCACCATCGGCACGGCCGCTACCATTCGCATCGCGGCGTCATTGATGGGATGGAGGCGCACCGCCGATAACCAGTCTAGCACCTCCGATGAATGGTGGACCGCATGGAAGCGCCAGAGGCGGCTGCCGTGGAATGCCCGGTGCATCCAATAACCGATGAAATCGCCAATGACGAGGATGGCAATCGCCTGCGCCCAAAGCGGCAGTCGCGCGGCAGGGCCCCAGCCGTGCATGATAAGGTCGCGATCGACTTTTCCGTAGATCACGTAGGCGACCGGAGCCACAACGATAGCGACCGCGATCGTCGTGGCCGTGCGGGTAACGAACGGGCTAAACGCCCAATAGGCAAGATCCGTCAAGTAGCCGCGACGAAGCCACGGCAGCCGCTTTTCACGCGGGCGCAACAACTCGACGAGTCGAAATACGATGGTCAGTAAAATGAAGCCGGCGACGACGGCGGCGAGTGTGGGATGACGCATCGAATGGTTCCTCTATTGTCGCCTCGCGCCGCTTTTACACGCCCAACGGACGGTCAGCGCCTTGTCCGTCGAAGCCGAGATGGGTCACCCTGGCCAAGACATGCCAAATCGCAATTCCGAGACGATGAATATGCCCACCCTGGACAACGCGGATTGTGCCGTCCAAAGTGTTCACGGCCGTCGCTTGGATTGGAATAAGATCTCTCTCCGCATGCCCGGCAAGAACGACGTCCGTCGTTGCTTTAAGTCGCGTCCCCCGTTTGGCGGGGTTCGCCGGTTCGCCTCCGGCTGCCGGTCCGTTTTAGGCGGTTAACCGGCCTCTTGTCCCTATCCCCCCGGTCGGCACGCAACCACAGCCCCGCGCAAAATTAGGCAGACCCAGAAATGTGCGATTCGCCGCGCATTTCAAGAAGCTTTTCCAAAATATGCGGGGCCCTGAACGCGAATGGTCAAACCTTACTTAATGCGAAGGCGCCGCGCTGTCCGTCATAGGGTTACTCGACACATCGATCGCATCCACGAGGCGCCAATCACCTGGCGCCCGCATCGCGATAAATGCGGCCGCGATAGCGCCGGCGGTAGTACACCAGCGGCCCCACCCCAATCACGATGGAGCCGATACTGAGGGATGAAACGCGCCAGCCAAGTTGCGGCAGCTGGTAGATCCCGACGCAGGCGACGAAGAGCGCCGATGTCAACGGGACGATCACAGCGAATGCGGTTGTCCTCCAACTGGGGCTCATCGACTTGCGGTAATGCCAGGCACAGGCGATGCCAGTCAAAGCATAATAGAAGGAGACCTGCACGCCTATCGCATTGATGAGTTCGCTCATCAATGCGTTGATAAAAGGCAAAGTGGCCGAGCCGGCGAATAAGACAAGCGAGGCAGCTGCGACAGCGAAGCCCGCAAGCCAAGGCGTCTGAAAGCGAGGATGGAGCTTACCCATCGCTTCGCCGATCACCCGGTCGCGCGCCATGGAAAACAACAGCCTTGTGCACTGGAGGAGCTGCGTCTCGATCGTCGCGACGGCGCTGACCAAAACCGCAAGCACGGCGATGGCGCGCCACGGCGCCGGGAGCGCCGCGGCGCCAAGGGCCGGGAGCAGGTTGCCGCCATTCGCCTGAATCTCGCCGGGTGTCAGAGCCATCTGGACCGCGACCTGCGCCAGAATAAACAGGCCGACGGTCACCAACACGCCTAGGATGCAGGCGCTCCCCGAGGCCGTGCTGGCGCCAGCCGTTTCTTCCGCGAGGTTCGCGGATACGTCCCAGCCGAAATAGTAGAAAAGCGCCACCAGCATTCCGGCCGAAAATGATTGGAATGTGCCGAAAGCCGAAGGAAAAAACCAATCCCAGGAGAAAGCGGCGGCGGGAACGGCGCGTGCATTAAAGATCGCGAGGCCGCATACGAGAACGATGGCGCCGGACTCCAGCAGAGTCAAAACCACCTGCGCTTTGGCGCTGAGCGTGATGCCGAAGGTAATGAGCGCCAGCACGCCGAGGAACCAGATGGTCCCGGCTCCTGTCGCCCACAGCACGTCGTGGCTCCGGCCGGGCGCCAAAAGGTCGAGCGTCGCCTGCCCCGCCGGGAGCGCGGCGGCGACATTGAAGATAGTCGAGAGACTGAGGAGCGCCCACCCGGCAAGGAAGCCCAGCGCCGGGTGTAGCGCGCGGCCAACCCAGGCATAGGCCGCCCCGGCATCCGGCCGCCACCGGTTCAGATAAGCGAAAGCGATGGTGATGCCGACCATTGGCAAGGCCGCGATCCAGAGGGCCGCCGGTCCGGCGACACCGGCCGCGGCAACGAGGGCGGCGGTGGTGACGGTGATCGAATAGGCCGGAGCCGAGCCTGCGATGGCCATCGCAAGCGCATCGAGAAAACCAAGCGCTCCCTTTTTCAGCGAAGGTTCCAACGAAATCCTCCAGTTGACGAGAAAGCAGTTGGCGGTTCGTCAATATCCGTATTCGATGCTCGCGTGGCTTAATTGATAAAGGCCGGATAATTGCCGCGCATGGCATCGAGGTCGAGCACCAGGCGCGGTCGATGCTCGCGGCATCCCTTCGAACGGCGCAAGACCCGCACCGAACTGCGGGGCCGGGTTTGAAGCTTGAATGGCGAGCTGCTGACCGGTATCGCCTGCGGCGGCGCGGTCGAGGCTCGGCAACCATACGGCATTCCGTTTGTCGTATTCCCCGCCAGTTGACATTTTTCCCCTGCCGCGTCCAATGCTCGTAACAGCCCGCCGAAGAGGGCTGTTTACAATCAGGTCAGGGAGGTCAGTATGTTCCATATAAGTTCCCTATTGAAGAGTTCGGTTTTGGCTGCCGCCGTTTGTTTCGCGGCGGCGAGCGCCATGGCCCAGAGCACGGGAAAACTCACCGATCCTCAAATCGCCGATGTTGTCTACACTGCGGGGCAGATCGACATCGAGCAGGCCATTGACGCGCTGAAGAAGGCGCACAACAAGGCGGTCCGTTCCTTTGCCGAGGAGATGATCAGGGATCACTTGGCAGTGAACAACAAGTTGCTCTCCTTGCTCGACAAGCTGAAGATGGAGCCGGAAACCAACGATACCAGCAAATCCATGTACCGGGAGGCGTCCCAAAAGCGGGAAGAGCTGCGGGCATTGAGCGGCACCGCCTTTGACAAAGCGTATGCCAACAACGAGGTCGCCTATCACGAGTCCGTCAAGGT
>JBOHJU010000167.1:0-6512 GCA_050728755.1 Methylocella sp. | reverse complement strand
GCCTACAACTTCGCCAAACGCCTCAAAACGCCCAAAGGTCTGACCCCCTATGAATACATCTGCAAAATCTGGACGAAAGAGCCGGACCGCTTTAAGGTCGATCCATTCCAGCACAACGTGGGACTAAACACCTAGTTCATTATCAAATATATCTCCCTACGGCTTTTTTTTGCGGCGACAATCTTGACGTCCATTAGGATTCAGGCTGCGGACCGGCTGGAACAATCATGAAACAACGCTGACCCCAGCAAATGAATTACCGGGACACTCTTAGCCGTCAACGGATCAATGCTGACCCTCCAAACGCGTACCGGGAAAAGTGTCAAGATCGACGCTTCCCAAGCGATGAAAAATCAGCGCGTTGGGGCGCCTCTGAACGCCGGGATGGTATTGGCCGCGCAAGGATCCCTGATCGAGGGAAGCGGCGCGCTGCTGGCGACTTCGATCTTCCGTGCGAAGGGCGCTTCCGGCGGATTATGGCCGCCCGATCACTGAAATCCCTCTGTGCAACTGATGCCAAGACAAAGGGGATTGCAATGGATTGATCTCATCCATCGTATCGTCGCGGATTTCCGCGAAAAGCAGATGGAGCGCGGGATCGCCCGCGCCCGCACGCCGCGGCTTCCGTTACCGTCGTTGCTGCGCATAAGATACGCCATTCCCGTTATGATGCTGCATCCTTAGCCGCCGCCGTTGCGCTTCACTGGATAATATCGACGAAACAACGATCCGCGCGGCAACGGATTAGCGCGTCGGAATCGGCGTGCCGCTACGATAATCGTAAAACCCGCGCTGGGTTTTGCGCCCGAGCCAACCGGCTTCCACATATTTCACGAGCAGCGGACAGGGACGATATTTCGGATCGGCCATGCCGTCATGCAGGAGCTGCATGACGGACAAAACCGTGTCGAGCCCGATGAAATCGGCAAGCTGCAAGGGCCCCATTGGATGGTTCGCGCCGAGCCGCATCGCCGTGTCGATCGATTCGACCGAGCCGACGCCCTCGTAGAGCGTATAGATGGCTTCGTTGATCATGGGCAGCAGAATGCGATTGACGATGAAGGCCGGGAAATCCTCGGATACGGTAAAAGTCTTGCCGAGGCGGGCGATCAGTTCCTTGGCCGCATCGAACGTCGTGTTTTCGGTCACGATGCCGCGGATCAACTCGACGAGCTGCATGCGCGGGACCGGATTCATGAAATGAATGCCGATGAACCGTTCCGGCCGGTCGGTGATCGAAGCAAGCCGCGTGATCGAAATCGACGACGTATTCGTTGCCAATATTGCCGTTGGCTTCAACGAAGGGCAAAGCTTGGAAAAAATCTTGCGTTTGACCTCCTCGTTCTCGGTGGCTGCCTCGATGACAAGGTCGCTGTCGGCAAAGGCGTCGAAGCCGGGCGCGGGCTTTATTCGACTCAATGCCGCGTCGCGCGTCGGCGGATCGACTTGGTGCCGCTCAACCTGGCGCGCGAGATTACCAGCGATCGTGGCGAGCCCGGCGTTGATGCGGGCTTCCGAGATATCGTTGAGAGCGACTTCGATGCCGGCTAGCGCGCAGACCTGGGCGATCCCCGTGCCCATTTGGCCGGCCCCGATCACCCCGATTTTGTTTATCTCCATTTTATTCGCCCACAACGGAAATCATATGGATTCCCCCGGTTTCTAAACCAAAAACGAACTGTATCCACCACGCCGGCCAAGCGCAAAGCATGACTACGCCACGGCCGGAACGAGGTTCCGCGAAAGGTTCGCGTGGAGAACGCGCGTTATACTAAAAGCCTAGAGCTGTCTCGCATGTCAATGGCGAAGCTCTAACGGCCGAGCTTGGCAAGCTCCCCGTTCAGCTCCGGCAAGATTGCGAAGAGATCGCCGACGAGCCCGTAATCCGCGATCTGGAAGATCGGCGCCTCTTCATCCTTGTTGATGGCGACGATGACCTTCGAGTCCTTCATTCCGGCGAGGTGCTGGATGGCGCCGGAGATGCCAACGGCGATATAGAGATCGGGCGCGACGACTTTGCCGGTTTGGCCGACCTGCCAATCGTTTGGCGCGTAGCCCGCGTCGACCGCGGCGCGCGACGCGCCCATCGCCGCTCCGAGCTTGGCCGCGATGGGCTCGATCAGGGCCTTGAAATTGTCCGCGTTTTGCAAGCCGCGGCCGCCGGATATGACAACCCTGGCCGCGGCGAGCTCGGGGCGCTCGGATTTGGCGAGTGTCTCATCCTTAAAACTCGAAACCTCGGGCGCGGCGGCGGCGGCGATTTTTTCGACCGGAGCGGAGCCGCCCGCTCCGGCCGGCTGAAACGCCGCCGTCCGCACCGTGATGACTTTCTTAACGTCCGTTGACTGGACTGTCTCTATTGCATTTCCGGCATAGATCGGGCGTTCGAACGTGTCGGGCGCGACGACTTTGATAATCTCCGAAATCTGCATCACGTCGAGGAGTGCCGCGACCCTCGGCATGACGTTCTTGCCGGTCGAGGTCGCGGCGGCCAGGATCGCCGAATAATTGCCGGCCAACCGCACGAGAAGCGCCGCCAGCGGTTCGGCTAATTGGTGCGCATAGACCGGATCGTCCGCGACCAACACTTTTTCGAGGCCGGCCAGGCTGGCGGTCGCCTGCGCCGCAGCTTCCACCCCATCGCCGGCGACGAGGACATGAACGGGCTCGTTAAGCGCCTTGGCGGCCGCCAGCGCCTTGGCGGTTGCCTCGTTGAGTTTGCCGTCCGACACCTCAGCAAGAAGCAGCACCGCCATCAGATCACCCCGGCTTCGTCCTTGAGCCTCGCGACGAGTTCGGCGGCGGAGGCGAGTTTGACTCCCGCCTTGCGGGTGGGCGGCGCGACGGTCTTCAAAATCTTGAGGCGCGGCGCGATATCGACGCCAAAATCGGCGGGCGTCTTGTCCTCGATCGTCTTCCTCTTGGCTTTCATGATGTTTGGCAGGGATGCGTAACGTGGCTCGTTGAGGCGGAGATCGGTTGTGACGACGGCGGGGAGTTTGAGGCTCACGGTTTGCAAGCCGCCGTCGACCTCGCGGGTAACATCCACGTGTCCCTCGCCAACCGCCACTTTCGAGGCAAAAGTGCCCTGGCCCCAGCCCAAAAGTGCGGCCAGCATCTGTCCGGTCTGGTTGCAATCGTCGTCGATCGCCTGCTTGCCAAGGATAATGAGCAAAGGCTCCTCAGTGAGCGCGACCGCTTTCAAGAGCTTGGCGACGGCGAGCGGTTCAACAGCCTGCTCCACTTTAATAAGAATGCCCCTGTCCGCGCCCATCGCGAGCCCCCTCCTGATCGTCTCGGCGGCTTGCGCGGGCCCGATCGACACCACGATCACTTCGGCTGCCTTGCCGGACTCTTTTAGGCGCAACGCTTCCTCGACGGCGATTTCGTCGAAAGGGTTCATCGACATTTGGACGTTGGCGAGATCGACGCCGGAACCGTCGGGTTTCACTCTGATCTTGACATTGAAATCGGCCGCCCGTTTCACGGACACGAGAATTTTCATGGGACACACTCTAACTGACGGGCAGGCCGGGCGCGCTGCGGTCAGATACAGGCCGCCCTCCCGCAAGTCAACGCAATCGGCGCTTCCCTAGGAAGGGTATCAGCCCCCGACAATGATGATGCAAATATGTTTGACAATATTTAATAATTATTATAACTGATAACAAATTTAAGCGCGTGCCGCTTTGTAAGCCATTTGAACGTTGAGCCTATGCGTCACGGCAAGCCCTGGCTTTCACGATGAGAAAGGCGATCGCCGCGTGCCCGTGGCCTTCACGCGCAAACAAGGCGGCCGTTCGGAGCAGTTCGTTTTTCGTCATTCTTTTTGCTAGTGCTGGCGCCACATTGTTTTGGCCATACGGAGCCGCCGCCTCAGCTAATGGCGAGACCTCGCGCTTGGATTTTCCGGCGCCGCCCGCAATGCGTGGCATGAAAATAGATACGAACGAGAGCGCGCTAGACCTCAAGCGGACCGAAGCGCTTTTAGCTACGTATCTTTGCCCGATTGCGGAATATCTTGAGGAGATTCGGGAAACGCAAATGACCCCGCACGAACGGTTTCTGATCGTGTGGGCGAAAGACCGTGAAGAGTATTATGTGCAATGCATGTTTTTCGACAATGATAAGCAAATCCATTGCGAAGCTGCATCAGGCTATTACTACGAACCGGCCAAGGGCTTCGTGACCGCGGAAAAGCGCGAGACTTTGGCGGAGTTAGGTTTCTCCACCGATGCATCAGCAGGCAATTTTGCGCGGGAGCTGCGTCTCGATGACCGTGGGACGCGTCTGGTCGCCAAGCTCATCATCGCGACGCTCGCGCGCGTTTATGATCTCGGCCCCAGCGACAAGCTAGAATATACCGCGCCTCTTTTATCGGCCGAAAGGGTCAATCCCGTCATAGTTGATCCAGAGCGCTGCCCCGTGCCGACGAGTTCGCTCCGGCGCGCGTTGGCGTTGTCAGCGATTCTGGCTGGGCACCCCTAAAATATCGGCTTCTCCCTTCCGGTTCACATACCGGCCGGGCCGGTCCTGGCTGTGGCGTCAAAGACTGCGGTTGACGGGACCAGAATCCGCCCTAGTTGCGATCAGGTGCAGAAACGATCTAGTTGGCTGGCCCTTTGCGCCAGGTAAGGACGTGTCCGGCCGGGGCCTGAGGTGCGGGAGTGCAGAACCGTTCCGTCCTTATTTCCGGAATCGGCATTGCCGGTCCAACGCTCGCGTATTGGCTCGGCGAGCACGGCTTTGAGCCAGTCCTCGTGGAACGGGCCTCGCAGCCGCGCACAAATGGCTATGTCATCGATTTTTGGGGCCTTGGCTACGACATCGCGGAGCGGATGGGACTCCTCTCCGATCTCAAGGCCGAGAGCTACCATGTAAAAGAAGTTCGTTTCGTGAATGCGAAAGGCCGCCGCGTAGGCGGATTCGGTGTCGATGTCTTCCGTTCCCTCACCGGGGACCGCTATGTAAGTATTGCGCGTAGTGATTTAGCCAAGCTGATTTATCAAAAGATCGACGGCCGGTACGAGGCCATTTTCGATGACAGCGTCGTCGGCATTGAAGAGACCGGCGATGGCATCGGTGTAGCTTTCGAGCGCGGTGCGCCACGCCGGTTCGGCCTCGTTGTCGGAGCCGATGGTCTTCACTCGGCAGTCCGCGAACTGGTGTTTGGGAACCAAAACCAATTCGAGAAATATCTTGGTTACATTGCCGCCGCGTTCGAAATCGAAGGGTATAGGCCCAGGGACGAGCGCGTCTACGTCAGCCATGCCATTCCGGGTAGGCAGGTGTCACGCTTTGCCATGCGCGACGGTCGCACGCTGTTCTTATTCATCTTCGCTGCCGATTCGGTTCAACACAGCGTTGCGCATGATACGATAGCGCACAAGGCTATCCTCCATGAAGAGTTCGACAATGTTGGATGGGAATGCCCAAAGATTCTTGCCGCGCTGGATGGATGCAATGATGTTTATTTTGACCGGGTCAGTCAGATTCAGATGAACGTTTGGTCGCGAGGACGGGTCGCTCTGGTCGGCGACGCTGCGTTCTGCCCGTCGCTGCTGGCTGGCCAAGGCGCGGCCCTTGCCATGGTATCGGCTTACGTGATCGCAGGTGAACTTAGCAAGAGCGAAGGACGGCCCCAGGTGGCATTTCCGCGCTACGAGCAGTTGCTGCGATCATTTATGACGGCCAAGCAGGCCGCTGGGCAGCGGTTTGCAAGTGCGTTCGCGCCGAAGACGCGATGGGGTCTATTTTTACGCAACCAGACAATGAAGGCTTTGGCGCTTCCTTTTGTCGCGAACCGCACGCTTGGTAGCCTTCTCGATCGGATTGATCTGCCGGACTACCCGATCCAACGCCCGAACGGCATGCACGAGGCAAGGCGTCATACTGGTTGATCGGCGACCTCACCACGCGCTCACCCCCCGCCGCGCCCACAGAGGAGGTCGGGCGGCATCTGCCTAACAGTCGGTTCACGCTCCGTCTAAAACCGTTGGGCGCGGATATACGCCTCTCAACGATTCTGGCCTGGCACCCATAAAACGTCGGCCTCGCCCTTCCGGTTCGCATAGCGAGCCGCGACAAACAGAAAATCCGACAGCCGGTTGACATATTTCAGCGCCGGGCCGCCGACAACTTCGCCCTGCGTTTTGGCCAAGGCGACGAGCAACCGTTCGGCCCGCCGCGTCACGGTGCGGGCAAGGTGCAGGGCTGCGGCGGCCGGCGAGCCGCCGGGCAGAACAAACGATCGCAAGGGCTCGAGTTCCGCGTTGAGTTCGTCGATCTTGCGTTCCAGGCGATCCACTTGGGATTGGACAATGCGCAGGGGTTCTCTCTCGCCTTTCGCGCCTGGCGGCACGCAAAGATCGGCGCCGAGATCGAAGAGATCGTTCTGAACGCAGAGCAGCATCGCGTCGAGTCTGGCGCAAACCGTGTCACACGCCATGGCAACGCGGGCGAGCCCGATCGCCGAATTCGTCTCGTCGATCGTGCCGTAGACTTCGATCCGA
>JBOHJU010000166.1:0-6549 GCA_050728755.1 Methylocella sp. | reverse complement strand
CACCTATGACAGCAGCGCTCTTCCTGGGACGTGCCGCTCGGTCGTACGGATACGTGCGCATTTGGAACTCCGCCAGCTTGGAGGTTGACTATGATCGTGGATGGCCTAATCATCGCCGGGCTTCTGCTTTTAGGACATCGTGACCGTGACTGCGAGGAGTAGGTAACGTGGTCTTTATTTCTAGAAACCGCTTGCTGTTTACAATTCTTTGGTTTTGTTCCGTCGTATTAGCAGGATGTTCTCCTGCGATTGGTCCTCAGGACCGTGTTTGGGTATGGCCAAACCCCTTTTCAATTATCGCTGCAGTTGGCGCGGGGTGGGCCTACTTTGCCCTCCCGCCCGGACATCCAGCACGTGGACCAGCTCTCATCATCGCACTAGTGGGGATATTTTCGAGCATATTTACCATTGTAGTCAATGGGCTCTCCTTACTCTGATCCGAAGGCTAATACTAACGCTGCCGGGAACATTCACCGTCCATTCAGCCTGAAATGCCAAAACCAGCAAGGATTTGCGCGGTCAGACGTGGACGGCAACCAGATCCGGTCAAGTTAAAGTTTGGCAAATGGCTTCCATCGCAGCAGTTTACCTTTGGCTTGGCCACAGTCCGGTAGCAGGCCGGCACGGTTTTTCCCGACCGGACGGGTGCAAGGGCCATGTTGCTGCCATCCGCACTTGATATCCGGCACGGGCGCATAAGCTGAGAAGCATTGGCGCGTACAGGATGACTATGCTGCACAGTTTTGCGACCGCCCATGCTACCCGGGAAAATGACGCGCTCCCGGCGCTTCCCTCCCGGTCGGTTTTGCGTGGCCCCGCGCGGCCGGATTTGATCCGCGACGAATTGCTCTGCGAGATCTTTGCCGCAACCGTTGCCAGCCGTCCGTCCGCCATCGCCATGATCACGGTGGACGGCAATCTTACCTATGCCGAGGTCGATGCGAAAGCCGAGGCCCTCGCCCGCGCCCTTCTGCGCAAGGGCGCTCGTCCTGGCCGGATCGTCGGTCTTTGGATGCCGCGCGGCCACGAAGTTCTGATCGCGCAAATCGCGATCGCGAAGACCGGCGCCGCCTGGCTTCCCTTCGATGCGGACGCCCCCGCCGAGCGCATCGCCGTTTGCCTGTCAGATGCCGAAGCGAGGGGCGTCCTGACCTCCGCCACTTTCGCCGCGAAGCTTGCGGCAACCTGTCCAGCTTGGACGTTTGCCGGTCTTTTGGCCGATTCGATGGAAGTTGAAGACCCGGTCAGAGTCGACCCACGCGAGCTCGGCGCGCGCCCGGATGACCCCGCCTATCTCATTTACACCTCCGGTTCGACCGGGACGCCCAAGGGCATCGTGATATCGGGGCGCAATATTTGTCATTACTTGCGCGCCGCCAACGAAGTCTACGGGATTGCGGCGAGCGATGTCGTTTTCCAGGGCGCTTCCGTTGCCTTCGATCTGTCGATGGAGGAAATCTGGCTTCCTTACCTTGCCGGCGCGAGCCTTTTCGTGGCGACGGCCGAGATGATCGGCGAGGCCGACAGGCTTCCCGGTCTTCTCGAAGCAAATCGCGTGTCGGTGCTGGACACGGTGCCAACCCTTTTGGCACTTCTGCCGCGCGATGTCGCAACCTTACGGCTGATCATCCTTGGCGGCGAGGCCTGCCCGCAGGCGATTGCCAATCGCTGGTGCATGGCTGGGCGCAAGATCTTCAATTCCTATGGCCCGACGGAGACGACTGTCGTCGCGACGGTCGCGGAGGTGCGGCCGGGCGTTCAGGTCACGATCGGCCGGCCGATCGCGAATTATACTTGCTACGTGGCGGGCGAGCGCCTCGATCTTCTCCCGCCAGGCGTCGAAGGCGAGCTTCTCATCGGCGGGCCGGGGGTGGCGAAAGGCTATTTGCGCCGCGACCGGCTGACCCGCGAGAAATTCATCGCCAACCCTTATCTGGATGACGCGCCCGATCCGGTTTTGTATAGGTCCGGCGATGCGGTGGAGATCACCGGCAGCGGCGAAATCGTGTTCCATGGCCGGATCGACGATCAGGTCAAGGTTCGCGGCTTTCGCGTCGAACTTGGCGAAATCGAAACAAAGCTCGGCGGTCTCCCTGGCGTTTCCCATGCCGCCGTCGTCTTGCGCAACGACAACGAAATCGAACAGCTCGTCGCGTTCGTGGTTCCCTCGTTAGACGCCGAAATCGACGCGAGACTCTTGCGCAACGACCTGCGGCAAAGCCTGCCGGCATATATGGTTCCGGAACGGTTCGAGCTCGTCGAAAGCCTGCCGAAACTTTCCTCCGGCAAGATCGACCGCAAGGGCCTGAAGCAGATTGAGCTTGCTCCGGCCGGCGCCCTCGAGGCGCAGGAAGTGCCGCGGAGCGAGACCGAGGCAAAGCTCCTCGCCGCCGCCAAACGCGTGCTGCCGCCTCAGGCCATTCCTTTTGATGCCGATTTCTTCACCGATCTCGGCGGCCACTCCTTGCTCGCGGCGCGTTTCATCTCGGCCGTGCGCGAGACGCGCGCCTTGGCGCGGATCACCTTGCAAGACGTCTACGCCGCGCGTTCGCTTCGCGCGATGGCCGAGCTCCTCGACCGCAAATGGACACATGGATCGAAGGCCGAGGATCTATCCTTCGCGCCGCCGCCCTTGTTGCGCCGCTTCCTCTGCGGCTGCGCGCAGGCCCTCGCGCTTCCGGTCATTCTCGCGCTCGTGACCGCGCAATGGCTTGGCGTGTTCGTGAGCTACATGCTGCTCACCGGTCCCGAGGCGAGTTTGTTCGAGGAAGCCGCGTCGCTCGTCAGCGTCTACATGTGCATCAACATCGCCACCGTGGCGATCGTCGTCGCCGCGAAATGGCTGGTGATCGGCAAGACCAAACCTGGCCGCTATCCCCTGTGGGGCGCTTATTATTTCCGCTGGTGGCTGGCGAAGCGCTTCCTTGGGCTGGTTCATATCAAATGGTTCGAAAGCTCGCCCGTCATCAGACTCTATCTCCGCGCGCTCGGCGCCAAAATAGGCAAGGATGTGATCATCGGCGAAGTCGAGGCGGGCGCCGTCGATCTGATCTCGATCGGCGATGGCGCGAGCATTGGCTCGAATTCGAACTTCGCCAATGCACGTGTCGAGGGAAACGAACTGATTATCGGCTCTATCGAAATTGGTGCTCGAACCTATGTTGGCTCGTCCTGCGTGATCGAAGAGGATGTTGTGATCGGGGAAGGCGCCGAACTCGCCGACCTGACCACGATCGGAGCTTGTGGCCGCGTTGGCGCCGGGGAATCATTTGACGGTTCTCCGGGCCGCAAGGCTGGCATGGTGGACAGGGCCGCGCTGGATCAACCTTCCGTGGCTTCGCTTGTCCGGAAGCGCGGCATGACGGTCATGTATTTCATTCTCCTTTTCGTGATACCGCCGCTCGGCCTATTGCCGATTGTTCCGGCCTTGTGGGTCTTCGACCGGATCGACGATCTGATTGGCACCGCCGACATCGATCGCACGCTTTACATGGCCTCGATACCGGTCATCGCCTGGCCGACCGCCTTCGTCATGGTTCTCGTCACCGTCGGTTTCATCGCGGCTTGCCGCTGGATCGTCCTGCCGCGTGTGCGCGAAGGGACTTATTCGGTTCATTCCTGGTTCTATTTACGCAAATGGGCTGTGGGGCTTGCCACCGAGGTGACGCTCGAAACGCTTTCGTCCTTGTATGCGACGATCTACATGCGCGTATGGTATCGGCTAATGGGCGCGAAAATCGGCAAGGACGCGGAGATTTCGACGAATCTCTCCGGCCGCTACGATCTCGTCGAAATTGGCGAGAAATGCTTTATCGCCGATGAGGTTGTCCTCGGCGACGAGGAAATCCGCAATGGCTGGATGTATTTGAAACATGTCAGGACCGGTCCCCGCGTTTTTGTCGGCAATAATGCCGTTGTTCCGACCGGCGCGGAAATTCCGGAGGGCGCCCTGATCGGCATCAAGTCGAAGCCGCCCGCGAACCATTTGATGCACGCGGGCGATACTTGGTTCGGATCGCCGCCGATCAAGCTACCGGTCCGCCAGAGATTCGATGGCGGCGGCGCCAATTGGACTTATGAAGCGCCGCGCTGGAAAAAATTCGCGCGCGCCTGCTTCGAGGCCGTCACGATTTCCCTCCCGACCATGCTGTTCATCACCTTTGGAACCTGGGCGGTGGAATGGTTCAGCGGCAGCGTGCTCGAAGGCAAATATTTCGAGGTGTTCTGGCAGTTCATGCTTGCCGCGGCCTCCATCTGCCTGGCCATGACCCTTGCGGTCATCGCCTTGAAATGGATCACGATGGGGCGCTACGAGCCGATGATGAAACCCATGTGGTCCTGGTGGGCGATGCGGACTGAGTCGGTTGCCGTCATCTATGGCGGCATGGCCTGCCAAGTTCTGCTGAATCATTTGCGCGGGACGCCATTCTTGCCTTGGCTCTTGCGCCTTTTCGGCTCGAAGTTCGGACGCGGCGTCTACATGGACATGATCGATATCACCGAGTTCGACTGCGTGAGCGTCGGCGATTACGCCGCTTTGAATGCTCTCTGCGCATTGCAAACGCACCTCTACGAGGACCGGGTCATGAAGGTCGGCAGGGTCTTCGTCGGCAATGGCGTAACCGTCGGCGCGGGCTCCACCGTGCTTTACGACACGCATGTTTTCGATTATGCGCGCTTGGGACCACTCACGCTCGTCATGAAGGGCGAGCAAATCCCCGCCCATACCGAATGGGAGGGCGCGCCGGCGGAGCCCAAGGCGGCGGCGGAACGAATTGTTGAAAAAGCGGCCGCCTAAAATGAGTTAGAGAAGCGCGATCGCCGCGATCTGGCGGCCGTAATCGGGCTCGCTCTCATGCACCGAACGGCGGTAGGAATAAAATGACTCAGGCTCGGCATAGGTATCGCGGAAAAGATCCTCGAAAGAGCCGATGCCCGCAAGCCGCAGCCGCATCGCGATAAATCCCGGCAGATCGAACATGAAATGCTCCGCGCGCCGCGAGGCCGCGAAGAAGCGCTTGTAATCGCTCGACCAGGCAACAAACCGGCCGGCGAATTCGGCGCCGACTTCGTAACTTTTCCGCGCGATGGTGGGGCCAAGAGCCGCCGCCGTCGAAGCCCGGCGCGCGCCAAGCGTTTCCATCGTGGCAAGTGTGGCTTCAAGCACGCCAGCGAGCGCTCCTTTCGAGCCGGCATGCGCGGCCGCGATCACGCGCGCGCTCATATCGGCGAAGAGAACCATGCCGCAATCGGCGCCGGTGACGCCGAGTCCTAGACCTCGCACGGACGTCACCAGGGCATCGCAACGCGGGCGCTCGACAAAGGCGTTCGTCACGATCAGTGCCTTTGGCGAATGAATCTGATACGGCACGAGGAGATGCGTCGGATCGACGCAAAGATGCGCCGCTATCCTGCGCCGGTTTTCGGCTACAGAGTGCGGATCGTCTTGCGAGCCGACGCCGCCGTTAAGCGATGCGTAAACTCCAGTGGAGACGCCGCCTTGCCGGGTGAAAAATCCATGGGCTAGGCCCGGCGCGTCGAGAACGGCCGCGCGCAGTGGGATTGCTGTCTTTTGCGTCATGCGAGCGCCGTCTCGAAGCCGGGCGGGTCGCAAAGGCCCGGCTGGGTCACCGCGAGCGCCTTGAAGAGCCTCGCCATGTCCGTTGCGCCGGCGCCAGGGCCTCCGCCCGCGAGACGCAGGACGGCGGAATCGACGGCGGCCCTTTGACGCTCGCCGGCATAGCGCCGCAACTTCGCGGCGCGCTCATGGATGCCGAGACGGGCGAGCCACTCGCCTTGCGGCACGGGGCCATGGGCGCGCGCCCCCGCCGCAAGTGCCGCCCGGACAAGTGTGCAAAAATCGACATGCGCGGTGAGATCTGCTTCGCCGGGATCGCGCAAGGGATCGGCGAAACGATGCCCTCTAACCGCCTGCAAGGTTGCGCCGCGCGAAGGCGTCTCGTAGCCGTAGTCGATGACGAGCAGCAGGCCGCCTTGCCCGGCAATGCGCGCCGCAAGCCTCGTCATCAAACGGGCCCGCGCATGACCAGTCTCGATCACTTGCCCCGGTTCGCCCGGCGCGGCAAGGCCGGGTTCGGCGTCCGGCGCAAGGCCAAAGCACAAGCGCTCTTCGCCATCTAACCCGACGAGCCTTTCGTGCCAGCCATCATTGCTGAAGACGAAATGGCGCACCGGCAGGCAATCGAAAAATTCATTGGCGACGATGATCGCGGGGCCATTGGGCAGCTCCTCCGCGGTCTTGTGCCACCTCGCCGCAACCCGCGAATTTTTCAGCGCCACACGCTGGCTTCGTTGTAAGACCTCGCTTGTCTCGACAAGATTCAGATCGATTGAGCCAAGGAAATCCGGCGCAATCCGTGCCGCGCGTAAGGCGTCCGCCATCAAACTGCCGCGCCCTGGTCCCAATTCCACGAACAGAATGGGCCTCGGTTCGTCCATGGCGCGCCAGACCGCGACGCACCACAGACCAATCAGTTCACCGAACATCTGGCTGATCTCCGGCGCGGTGATGAAATCGCCGCTCTCTCC
>JBOHJU010000165.1:0-6575 GCA_050728755.1 Methylocella sp. | reverse complement strand
GTCGCGCTGCGATAACTCCGGCAATCGAAGGGAATGACAAGGCTCTCGAAGCCGCCCCATGAATAGCCCATGCCAAACAGTTTTAGGCCGTCGAGCATGGCGGCGAGCGCAGCCCGCGAGCAGGGCGGAAGAAGCACCGAGAAAAGCCCCGACGAACCGAGAAAATCCCGCTTCCAAATGGCGTGTCCGGGACAGGAGGGAAGCGCCGGATGCAAGACTTGGAAAACCTCTTTCCGGGCGGCGAGCCAGCGGGCGAGATCGAGCGCTTGACGCTCGGCCTCCCGCAGGCGGAGGTCGAGCGTGCGCAGCCCGCGCAAGCTCAAGAAAACATCCTCGGGACCGGCGCACATCGCAAAGGCGTCGAAGGTGGCCCGCAGTCTTGGAAACCATTCCGCGCTGGCGGACACGAGCCCGATGAGAAGATCGGAATGGCCGGAGAGATATTTTGTTCCGGCTTCGACCGCCATATCCGCGCCGCGCGCATGCGGCGGAAAGAACAAGGGGGTGGCCCAGGTATTGTCGAGGATCGTGCAGATGCCCTTGGACCGGGCGAGTGCGGCGATCGCCGGGACATCCTGGATTTCGAAGCTCTGCGAACCGGGAGTCTCGATCAAAATCGCGCTTGTGTTCGGCCGGATCAAGGATTCAATCGCGGCGCCGATTCCGGGATCGTAATAGGTTGTCTCGACGCCCATCCGGGCCAAAACCGTGTCGCAAAAGATGCGCGACGGCCGATAGACCGCGTCGGTCACGAGAATATGATCGCCGGACTTGACGGCGGCGAGCAGGGCAAGCGTGATCGCGGCGAGGCCCGAAGGCGCCAGCACGGTTCCAGCGGCGCCGCAAAGTTCCGTCCATGCGCTTTCCAGCGCCGCCGTTGTCGGCGTTCCCTGAGTGGCGTAGGAGAATCGCGCCTTGCGCGCCAATAGATCCTCCAGAGTCGGGAAAAGCACGGTCGAGCCGCGATAGATCGGGGTGTTGACGAAGCCATGCTGGTCGCTCGGGCTCCGCCCGGCATGGATCAGTTTCGTCCGGTTCTTCAAAGGGATGCGGTCTTGCGGCGTGGGCCCGGTCATGAGTGCGTTCATATATATACACAGCGAAACGCTTTTACCAGATTGCCAAGAACGACCGCACCAGCATCGAGCTTAGTGAGAAATACGACGCTTCGCATCTCAAGGATACGCTTGACGCCTCAGCCATCAACGGCTGGAAGTCGATGGTCAGAACCGTCAGGCGTTGCCAAATGTTGACTTTTTTTGTTGCTGCCGTTTTTGTTTGGCCGATGCTCATGCCGGCGCTATACATAAAGAGTCGATGCGGGCGTGGCGGAACGGTAGACGCAACGGACTTATGCGACTTGAGTGCACTTTGGGAAACCGAAGATGCAGAACTGCTCAAATTCGGGGGAACCTCTTACGTGGCAATCCCGAGCCAAGCCCGCGAAGGCGGGAAGGTGTAGAGACTAGACGGGCAGCACCTAAGGCGAACGGCAGAGCGCGGCGAACGCTACGGTGAAGGGATAGTCCGGACCACAAACGAGCCAAAGCGCGCACGCGCCAAGCGAGGCGGCGAAAGCCGTAGATGGTACGAAAATCCGTTGGGGGTAACCCCGTGAGGGTTCGATTCCCTCCGCCCGCACCATTAATCGGCCGTGCCCGCGATGGCGGCGGAGCGGGGCGGAAGCAGGCGAAGCGCGCCCTTTATAGCGGTGCGGGCAGAATGAGCGGCTTTTGGCGGTCATCGGCCGTTTTCCGGGAAAGCCGGTTTGCGGCACTCGATCCAACCGATAAACCAACCGGCGGCCGATGAGATGGCTCAAAACCGCTGCGTTAGTCCCGCAAGGATCGCGCGGCGAATGCCGAACTGCGGCGCACCGACGCCAACCCCCGTGCCATTGCGGATTTCATAGACGGCGTCGCCGATGTTCAAGACATCGAGGCGCAGTTCCGTCCCCTGCCCTATCCCGAGATCAAGCTTTTGAACGATGCTGGCGTTGACGGCCGCATATTCCGGCAGGGACGCGCCGTTCGGCACGGTTGGCGTGCTGGCCCGCAAGCCGCTTTGCACCAAGAGATCCACCGACACGCGGGTTTGGTATTTTGTTCCCTGGTTGAACGTGTAGGCCGCTCCCGCCGACGCGGTCCATGTTTGATCATGATCGAGATGGATAAAATGTTGCGCAATGTAAGCCAGTTCGTCCGGCGCGAAATTGAACTGCGCCGAGATGATGTCCTTGCCCAAGGCACGCGAATAGGCGGCATTGCCATAGATCGACCACGGCCCTTGGTCGTAGCTCAAGGTGAATTCCACGCCGTCGACACGGCCTTGGGCGTAATTGAAGGCAGTCAGGATGATCGGCGCGCCAAACTGCCCTTCGTCGATCAGATTCTTCGACAATTTATAGTAGCCATCAAGACCGATCGTTAGCCCCGGAAGGACAACTTGACTGATGCCGAGATCGAAATAATGCGAGCGATCGGCCTTGACCACATCGTCCTGTTGAACGGCAGGGGTGGCCGACGTGTTGTTGAAGAGGGCAATGGCGGTGGGGGCGACGAGCTCGAATGGCGGTGGAGTGAAATAGCGCGAATAACCAGCATGCACCGTCGTTGTTTCGGTTGCTTTCCACACCGCATTTACGCGCGGGCTAAGCTGATTTGCATTGGTAAACTCATTGACCCCGTCGAAGCGGAGGCCGGAGTTGAGGGTCAGAACCGGCAAGAGCCGCCATTCGTCTTGAAGGTAAACACCATAAAGCCCGCCGGTGCGGGCGCTATTATCGATGATACTAACTGGCACGATAGAAGTCTGGGCCCCCGTTGCATCGACTGGCAGCACGGAAGACGTGGTGTCGGACGCGGTGGCGTCAACCTCCCCAAGAAAACCGCCACGCAAGGTATGGCTGTCGTTGATCCGCCAGCTGGCGTCAAGCTGAACGCCTTCCGCGAGATCGGACTTCCGCGCAAAGGGGGTCACGCCGTTGAACAGAAGATCGCCGATGAAATCCGGGCTAAAGGACAAAACGCTGTTGCGCACAAACGCCGAGATTTGCATATCGATATCATCGACATGTTTTTGCAACGACAGCACGCCGAATTGGTCTGACTCGTGCTGAACCTCATTGAGAAGATTGCTTTTAAAAGACGTCGTCCCAAGCACGTTGAGACCAAGCGACGGACTCTGGCCCGGATTATTGGGGATTTGAAAGCGGCCGTCGAAAGAGCCGCCGAACACGCTCACCCGCGTATCGGGATCGATAATGCCGGACATATAGGCAAAGCCGCGGAATTGCTGCGTCGAATCGTGAATCGCGTTATACGTCGGCGCCGGATTCTCGATGCCGCGTTCGTTGCTCAGATAATCGCCGGTCAAGAACCAATTCACCGGACCTTCGTGTCCGCCATAATCGAAGCTCGGCTGCAGCCAATTGAAGCTTCCCCCATACATCGAGAGAGCCAAACCTGGATTGGAGAGGCCGGACTTGGTCTGGATGTCCAACACGCCAGCGGTAAAAAATCCATATTGCGCCGGCAGGGCGCCGGTGAGCAGCGAAATACTGCGGGCAAAGCGGGTTTCGAGGGCCTGCCCAAAGACCGAAAGCCCCTCCGGCAATTCGACGCCATTGATCCTGAATTGCACATTGACATGATCGCCGCGCACATGGACCTGACCAAAACTGTCTTGCGCGACGCCAGGCATCTGCAGCAAGACCTGGTTTAGGGGCGCGTTTTCGCCTTGCGGAATGGTCTCCAGCGCCTCCGGACCGAAATAATAACTGCTGGCGCCGAGGCTCGGCTCTATCTGCAAGCGGGCGGTATCGAGCTTCTCGGCGATGACTTCTACCGTATCGAGCGTGATCTGGCTCGTGCCGCGATCAGCCGGCGGCGCCGGCGCGGGACTTTCGGCTAAGGCGGGGGCGGCGGCAATCGTCAGAGCGAAGGCGCTGATTTTTGTCCTCCCGAAAGGTGCGAACGGCACGGATTAATTTCCTTTCCCGCCTAGCAGCAAGCGTCTTGCCAGGGCGGCGTTTAGGTACGTTATAATATAACGCCAACATTGTCCAGCCCATGCCTGCCTTGTTTTGCGCGATAGACGCGCCCTTCGCGCATGTCTTAGAGCCTGGGCAGCGCAAAGCCCCTGGCTTGCTTGCGCGGTGGTTCCGCGATTGGGTGGTGGCTCTCTGCGAGCGCGAGCGGAGGCTTCTGTTGAGACCGCCATGGATGTGATGAACTTCGCGCGCTTCCGAGACGGATATCCCGCCTCACCTCAGTACGCCGTCATCAACTTTTTCTGGGCATGGTCCGCGCTAAGCGGTGAGAAGATATTGATCGGGCAGCCGGCTGATGCGCGGGAGATTCAGCAATCCGGCGACTTCGCTTGCGGGAACCGGCCGGCTAATCAAGTAGCCTTGCATTTCCGTGCAGCCGGCTTCGCGCAACCACGAAAGCTGTTCTTCCGTTTCGACGCCTTCCGCCAGCGTGGGAATGCCGAGGCTCGATCCAAGATTGGCGATCGCCCGGATAATCGCCATGCAATCCGTGCCGTTGCCAACCTCGGAAATGAAGGACCGGTCGATCTTGATCTTGTCGAAGGGAAAGGCGCGCAGATAGCTCAGGCCGGAATAGCCGGTGCCGAAATCATCCATTGCAATGCCGACCCCGAGCGCGCGCAAGCTGCGCAAAGTGGCGAGGTTGGTTTTGCTTTCCGCGAGAAAAACAGATTCGGTGATCTCGAGTTCGAGCCGCGCCGCCGGCAGCCCCGAACTCGCGAGCGTCGCGAAAACGACTTGCGGCAACTTGCCTCTCTTGAACTGAACCGGCGACAGATTCACCGCGACTTTCAAATCGTCCGGCCATCCCGCCGCTTCGGCGCAGGCTTGACGCAGCACCCATTCGCCGATCGGGACGATAAACCCGGTCTCCTCGGCGAGCGGAACGAACTTCGCCGGAGCCACCATCCCACACTGCGGGTGGTGCCAGCGAAGCAGCGCCTCGAAGCCGGAAATGACGCCGGTCTCAAGCGTAACGAGAGGCTGATAATAGACCTCGAATTCCCCCGCTCCGAGCGCGTTGCGCAAATCGAGCGCCAGAGTGTGGTGAGCCTGAACGCTGGCGCCCATGCCGGGTTGGAAAAAGCAGTAGGTGCGCCGGCCGTCTTCCTTGGCCTGGTAAAGCGCTATGTCGGCGTTCCCCAGAAGCTGCTCGGCGGTCTCACCATCGATTGGCGCGAGCGCGATTCCGGCGCTGGCTCCGATCAAGGCCTGTTGACCATCGATATCGTAAGGCTCGCTTAACAGCGTCACGATGCGATCCGCCAAGGCGCCCGCCTCATGCGGCCCGGCGAGCCCCAATTGCAGGACTGCAAATTCGTCGCCGCCGAATCTAGCGACCATATCGGAGACGCGCAAGCACGCACGCAGACGCTCCGCTACCGCCACCAATAGCTTGTCGCCGCCGGGGTGCCCCAACGTGTCGTTGACGTTCTTGAACCGGTCGAGATCGAGGTAAAGTACGGCAAGCGCGTCATTGTACCGGCGCACGCTCAGAAGCGCGTGCTCCAGGTAATCGTGAAACAACACCCGGTTTGGCAAACCGGTCAGCGCGTCGTGGTGCGCCATATGGGCGATGCGTTGTTCCGCCTGGCGCTTCGCGGTCACATCCATGATCGCGACAAGCTGCGCCGGCCGGCCGCAAAACGTCAGGTTGCGCCAATATGTCAGGACATCGATTACCGTCCCATCCGCCTTGACATGTTGCCAAACGTGGCTGGGGCTTCCGTCCGGAGCGGGATTGTTTCGAATCGCGTGCTTCACCGCGTCCCTGTCGCGTTGTGGCACGATGTTGAATAAGGTTAACTTCAAGAACGACTCTCTATCATAACCGTAATGCACGATCGCCGCGTTGTTCACGGCCAGGAATTCCAGGGTTTCGGGATCGAAGAGCCACATCGGAACCGGATTGTCCTCAAAGACCAATTTGAGCGATTCTTCCGCCTCATAGGCCTCGGTTACGTCCCTGTATGTCCCGATCCAGCGGACCGCCGCGCCCCGTTGATCTAAAACCAATTCGGATTCGTGATGAACCCATCTCACCGCACCCCCAGGCTGGACGATGCGAAACCGGAGGGAAACGCGCGGCATGCCGGGAAGCTGGTCTGCGCCGGTGGCTTGGTAAGCGGGTCCCTGCGTTTCACACGCGGCGCGATCGTCGGGATGAACGAGAGCGAGGAAGGCTTCGCCGGAAGGCGCGGGCAGATTTGGATCGAGGCCGAAGATCCGGTAGGTTTCGCTGGACCAAGCGATGACGCCGGTCCGCAAATCCTGTTCGATGCTGCCGGTATGGGCGATCTGCTGAGCGCGCGCCAAATGGTCCGCGCTGCGCCGGAGCCGCTCAGCCTCGTCTGCGGCCCGCAGCGCCAAATGGTTATCCACGATCATGCCCAGGAGGCCGAGCCCGGCGACGAGAGCCGTTACCGTAGCGATCGAGACGGCGAGGACGTTCGGGGCGACGGCATGGCCGGGCACCGCGATCAGCGGATCGGGCACAAGAGTGAGAGCCGCCATGGCCGTGAAA
>JBOHJU010000164.1:0-6688 GCA_050728755.1 Methylocella sp. | reverse complement strand
GCCGACACAATCTTCTCGCGCGGCGAAAATCTCGCAGTGCGCTTGGCCGAAACCAGCGACCGCCTGCATGACGTCGTCGCGGTGCAAGGCAATTCGCTGCACGATAATTTGGTCGCGATGAACGAACGCATCGCTGGCCTTATCTCGGACCGCACCGCCGAAGCGCGACATTCATTCGAACACGTGATCGAGACTCTTGCGACGCTTTTTGATGAACGCGAGGCAAGGCTTCACACTCACTTCGAGCAGCATGGCGGCGAACTTCATCGACGCTTCACCACGACCGCCGATGCGACGGTGGTCGCCCTGACGAGCCATACCGAAGCGTTGCACCAGCGGGTCGCCACGGCGGTTGCGGACACGCTCGCCGCGTTGACGAGCCATTCCCAGCAGTTGCATGACCATTTGGCGTCCACGGCGCGAGACACGGTCGGGACTTTCACCAGCCATACAGGTAGGCTGAACGAACGTCTCGCTGCGACGCTAAACGAAACCTTTACGGCCCTGACGGATCACTCCGAGCAGATGAGCGAACGTGTGGAATCGACAGCGCAGAGCACGGTTGCCGTCGTCGCCAGCCAAACCGGAGCAGTGCAGGAACGGCTCGCCGCGACGAGCGCCGAGATTCTTGGCGCGCTGTCAAACCATTGGGAGGAGATGGGCGAACGGCTTGAGTTGTCGTCGCAGCGTTCGGTCGCCGCGCTCACCAGCCATACCGAAGCACTCCACGCCCGCCTGAACGCGACCGTCGGCGAAACCCTTGACGCGTTGTCGAATCATTCGGTCGTGATAAGCGAGCGGCTCGAAACAACCGCGCAAAGTTCGGCGACGGCGTTTACGAACCAGACCGAAGCGCTCCACGCCCGCCTGAACGCGACCGTCGGCGAGACGCTCGGGGCTTTGTCGCGCCATTCGGAGGCGATGAGCGAGCGGCTCGAAACAACCGCGCAAAGCTCGGCGACGGCGTTTACGAACCAGACCGAAGCGCTTCACGCCCGCCTGAACGCGACCGTCGGCGAGACGCTCGGGGCTTTGTCGCGCCATTCGGAGGCGATGAACGAGCGGCTCGAAACAACCGCGCAAAGTTCGGCGACGGCGTTTACGAACCAGACCGAAGCGCTCCACGCCCGTCTGAACGCGACCGTCGGCGAGACGCTCGGGGCCTTGGCGCGCCATACGGAGGCGATGAGCGAGCGGCTCGAAACAACCGCGCAAAGTTCGGTGACGGCGTTTACGAACCAGACCGAAGCGCTCCACGCCCGCCTGAACGCGACCGTCGGCGAAACCCTCGACGCGCTTGTAAGCCACGCCCATGAGATTGGCACCCGCGTGGAATCGGGGGCGGCCCATTCGGTGGCAGTCCTTGCCAGCCATGCCGAAACAGTACAATCGCGTCTGGCCGCGACCGTGGGCGAGACGCTCGGGGCCTTGACCGGATATTCCGAACAATTAACCGAGCGGTTGGAGGCGGCCGCGCAGCACTCCGCCGCGGCTTATGTAAATCACGCCGAAGCCCTGCATGAGCGGCTCGCCGCCACGCTCGACGAAACGTTTGGCGCCCTCACGAGCCACGCGGATGAGATGCGCGAACATTTGGCGGCGTCCGCGCGCGGAGCCGTCGCGGCATTCGTGGATCACACGGGAGCGCTGCGCGAGAATTTCGACCTGAGCGCGCAACAGGCAATCGCTTCGATCGGCTATCAAGCCAACGATCTCAACGATCGCTTCGCGGAAACCGCGAATGAGGCGATCAATGCGATCGCAACCCATGGCGACCGGGTCAACGAAGCACTCGCCGGCCGGCTCTTGATGTTCGAGGAAACCGTTATCGGACAAGGCGGGGCGATCGCCAGCAGCATCGACGAGCATGCCGAACGGTTTACCGCGACTCTTGCCGATCGCCTGGGTTCGATCGAAACCACGCTTACCTTGCAAGGAGGGGACCTTAATGACAGACTTGCCCTGCGCGCACAGGAGGCCGCCGCGGCGCTGGAGGCGCATATCGAAGCCTTCGAATCGCGCACCGCCGTCAAGGCCGAGGAGGTTGGCGAGGCGATCGAGAAGCTCGTCTTTCGCGTCGATCAAGGACTCGATTCACGCGCGCAAATGCTTAGCGAGACTTTGACAAGCCGAGCCCTCGATATAGCAAGAGCTCTTGGCGAGGGCGGCGGCGATGTGATCCGCGCGCTCGATGAAAAGGCTCAGGAGATCACGACAGCCATGGCGGCTCGCTCGGCTGCCATCGCCGGGACGCTGGACGGCGGGGCCGCGCAGTTCGAGGAACGCGTCGTCGGCCGCCTCGTGGCGGCTGCCGGAGACCTCGACGCGACGGGCCGTTCCGTCGCCGAAACGCTTGCCTCGAGGACGCGAGAGATCGATCAAACGCTTGGTATTCATGCCGGCAACATCAACGCGGCGCTGGATCGCGAAGCAGGTCACCTTGGGCAACTGCTCGCGGGGCGCGCCGAGGAAATCCGCGGCACCATTGCGCAGGCGGTCGAAGATCTCGACACAACGCTAGCCGGGCGCGCCGGGGAGATCGGCGAGGGCCTTGTCCAGCGGATCAATGAAATTAGCTTGGCCTTGGCGGGCCATCTTGGCGAACTCGAAGGCGCGCTCGGGGAACGCGGTCAAGCGCTCCAGCGAGCCTTGGCGGCCCGCGCGAACGATTTGCGCGAACTCTTCGACAACCGTGGCGAGCGACTGGTCGAGGCTCTGTCCGCTCGAGGCAACCAGATTGCCGAAGAGATGACAAGCCTCGGCGACATCGTCTCCCAGACGATCGAGGCCCGCGGAACCGCCACCGTGCAGCACCTCGGGGAGAAACAAAACGAACTCACGGCGGCGATCGAGCACTCGACGGCGCATTTGCGCGCGGCGATCGAAACCGGCGCCGCCGCGTCGATTGGAGCCCTCAACGAAACGAATGAAAAACTGCGGGCCGGGATGGCCGAGGTGATCGATCGCCTTGTCAACAGCAGCGCGGGATTGCAAAGGGCGATTAGCGCGACCGGCACCGATCTCGCGGCGGCGGAGCATTCGCTAAGTGAACGCATCGACTATTTTCGCTCTATATTCACCAACATCGCCGGAGAGATCAATCAACTCAACCGGTCCGCGCGTGACGCGCTCGACGAGGCGAGCAGCCTTGCCGAAACGATCGCACGCCACAAAGAGGACTTGGCGAGTTCCGCGGGCGATCTCTCCCGCCAGCAAGGCGACCTCGATCAAATGCTCACCGCGCGGCGCGACTCGCTCGAATCGCTAGTCAACAGCATCAAGGTGCGCCGCGAAGATTTGGAAGGCCTGACGCATGCCTTCGCGGAGCGTCTCGAAGACTCGTTTGAAAAAGCCGCGGCGCGCGCGCGCGACATCGGCGCCTTCCTGGCCGAATCCTCGCAGTCCACCGGCGCAATGATCGACCGGCAATTCGCCGGCATTCGCACCAACATAGAAAATGAACGCGAGAGCACGGCAGCGGCAATGCGCGCTGCCTGCGAGCAGGCTAATGCGGAGCTCGCGGGCAGTTTCGGGCAAACCACGGAGCGTTTCCAATCCGCGGCGGCGGAGCTGCGCGATATGTCGCGCGAGGTCCAGCGCGAACTCGAAGCGACCCGCGAAGCCCTGCGCCGTGGCGCCGCCGATTTGCCGCACGAGACGGCGCAACAGGCGGCTTCCATGCGCCGTGCCGTCGCCGATCAGATCAAGGCACTCGAGGAGCTGAGCGAAATCGTGACCCGCTCCGGCCGCGCGTACGACGTTTCTCAGGCGGCTCCGGCCATCGCCGACCGCACCGCCCAGCCGGTACCGCCCCGGCGCGCCGAACCCGCGCGTGCGGGCGAACCGCCGCGCGCTCCAGAGCCGCCTCGCCCGGAGGCGCAAAGGCCGGGCTCCGCTGCCCGGCCGGCCGAGGCGAAAACGTCCGGACGCGGGGGCGGCTGGATTTCGGATCTTCTCGCGCGTGCGGACAGCGAGGAACCTCCGGTATCGCCCGACGCCCTGACCAAACCTGCGCAACCGCCACCGCGACTGGAAGCGCTTTCTCTCGATGTCGCGCGGATGATCGATCATGCCGCCGCCGCCGCCGCCTGGGACCGCTATCGCCGCGGCGAAACCAATGCCTTCTCGCGGCGGATCTACATCGGTCGCGGTCCCCAGACATTCGACGAAATCCGCCGGCGCTACCGGCTCGATCCGGAGTTCCACGCCACGGTCGATCGTTACGTCCAGGAGTTCGAACGGCTTCTGGCCGAACTTGGCCAGGATGAGGCAAGCGAGGCCGTCGCCAAGTCATATCTTTTGTCGGAGACCGGCAAGGTTTACACCTTGCTTGCCCATGCGGCGGGCAAACTTGGCTGAATCGCGCGGGTCCCGATCAAATCGACTCATTTGATCGGCAAGGGGCGCAGCGCAATATCAAAAGCATCGGGGCCGGTTGACCGATCGGGCGGCGCTTTGCGGCATCGAGAATTGCGAAGAGGAGCGCGCGATGGGAATCATCAAATTTGCATTGCGGGCAGCCGGCATACTCGCTGTCTTGATAGGATTGGTTTGGGTGGGACAAGGTACTGGCTATTTTCCTTATCCGGCGAGCAGCTTCATGATCAATCAGAGGCCGTGGGTGTATCGCGGCGTAATCCTAGCTGCCCTGGGCCTCATCTCGGTCGCCATTTCGAGGCGAATTTGACGCCGGCGGACATGGGCGTCACCTGCGCTAGCTGAATCTGATGGCTGCTCCCCCCGGCTTTCGCGAAGTCCGCTCCTGCCGCAACGCGAATGAAATCCGGCGCGGCCAGGGGCAATCTGAACCCGCGACGGCGAGCAATGACCGCCGCCAAAAAATTATCCCGCCGCAGAAGCAAATTTATCTGGGATACGACGACAGCACCACAAGATTTAAGTAGTGGTGGACAAACCCCAAAAGCCCATGAAAGCTAAAACTTCCAAAGACGGCCGCAAATATAAGAATGATTATGTGGACAACGGATCGAGATTCTATTTTTACAAAACTATATATGGCGGTAAGTAAAAAAGCAACGCCAAAACCCAAAGGGATCATTGAATATGTCAAAGCGTCCTCTTTGGGCATATCTAAAACTCTCCACGGATGGACGAGCACAAGAAAAAGAAAGTGGCTTAAAAAACTGAAGACAGTAAGCGCGGAACTTATGGCAAGTGCTCTCTCGGGAGAGCGTGGAAAGAGTGGAAAACTATTGTCCGGCTTTTTGAGCGCGTTGGGGACGCCGCCGCCTTCTTGTCCCCGCCGCTTGCTGCCGCCGATTCCTGGCTTTGCCATCGGACATTCCCCAGATCATTGAGGCCCGTCATGCCTCGTTCCCATTTATACGCCCATATTAAAGCCTAAAGGCGGGGATAGGAAAGGGCAGAGTTGCTATGACGCCGGGTTTGCACGACGTTTTCCTAAATCAAACCCCCGCGACGCTGGTGCTTAGCCTCGGGCGCCCGCAACCGATGGCGGCGCCTTGAAAACATTTGTCCGCGAGGCCCTCCGGCTGCCATCTCCGAAAGGCCGCACTATTTGATCCAGTGAATGATCATTCTCGACGCAACCGCGCCGCCGTCCAAAATTTAGCCCGAAAAACCAGCTTACCGTGGAGGCAGCCTGGGCTAAAGGATTTTGCTGCATGACGTACTTCGATAAACCCTTGCTCTTCATGGCCGCGGCCAATCTGGCGGCCAATCTGTTTGGGGCGGTTGCTCCGGTTGCCGCTTGCGCGGAGATCGCGATTGCTCCGGCCACCCGGATGGTCCGGCGTGACCCGCGAACCGAGATTCGCATCGCGCAAGGATACCCCCGTCCGCCGGGCGAAATCGGCGAGTCCGGGGAGCTCCCCTATGGCGGAGAGCAGCAGGATGGAACGCAACAGGATTCGGCCGACCTCGTTGTCCGGATCGGACGGCTCGAACGCCAAATGCGGCAGATCAATGGACAGATCGAACAGATGCAGTTCGAGACCGGCAGACTCGCGGAGCAGCTCAAGAAGTTCCAGGAGGATGTCGATTTCCGCTTGCACGAGGGCGGCGCGCAGGGCGCTCCCGTGGCCAAGCCCCCGCAGAAACGCAGCGACGCATCCGAAACCCAAATCGATGGGGACGGCCGGAGCTCGCCGCAAACCGCCGCTGCCACACCTTCCCGCGTGACAGGACGTGGCGACGCTTTCGACCCATCCCAAAACCCGGGCGCTCCGGGGGCTCCCCGCCCGCTCGGAAGCTTCGCCCCGGCCGCGAGCACGAGCCCGGCGGGGAGGCCCCCAAGCGACGGCAGCCCGGCAGGCCTTGATCAAAACGAACCCGGCGCGCCGCTTGATCTCTCCAATGGACGCTACCGCCTAGCGGAGCCGCGACCAACGACGCCGACGCCGCCGATGGCCTCGGCCAGCGTCCCGGCGACCGGCATCAGCCGGCCGGGCGGCACAGTAATCGCTATGGCGCCCAATCCGGCGAAAGAGGAGTTCGACATTGCTTTAGGCTACTACAAACAAAAAGCATATGAAAACGCGGAAAAAGGCTTTGCCGGGTTTCTTGAAAGGAATCCCAAGAACAAAATGGCTTCCGACGCGATCTATTATCTCGGCGAAAGCTTCTCCCGGCGCGGCCGGCATCCAGAGGCGGCGGAACAATATCTGAAGATATCGACCCAATACGCCAATTCGTCGCGCGCGCCGGA